>JAGBYC010000011.1 GCA_017628935.1 Clostridia bacterium
CCGTAACCGGTTTCGCTTGAAACGGCTGTTACCATATTGCCACCAACGGTTAGATATTTACCTATGCTATCAGTTCTACCTTTAATACGCGTTTTGCCAAGTTTATCGGCTTTAGTTGCAATAATGGTAAAAGGTATAGCATAGCTATGAAGATAGTTTATCATACTTTCGTCGTCACGAGTTGGGTCGTGGCGAATATCAACAAGCGATAAAACGTGCGCTATTTCGCTATACTTAAAAAAGTCTTCCATAAGCGTAGCCCACTTTTGCTTTTCTTTTTCACTAACCTTTGCAAAGCCGTAGCCTGGTAAATCGGCTAAAATAAATTCGCCAAAATCAAAGTAGTTTACAAGACGCGTTCTACCTGGGGTAACAGACGTTCTTGCTAAATTTTTTCTATTAGCAAGCGCGTTTATAAGCGAACTTTTACCCACGTTACTTTTGCCACAAATAGCAATAATAGGCTTTTCACTTTTTATAAAGTTTTTTTTGTCGGCAACCGACGTAATAAAAGTTGCGTTTTTAATAATCATTAGTTAAGCACCGTATCAAACACTTTTTTAACGTTCGATACCCCTATAAATTTAATTTTACCCCTAATTTCAGCAGGTAATTCTTCTAAGTCTTTTTCGTTCTTTTTAGGAATAATTATAGTTTTTATTCCAAGGCGATACGCGGCAAGCGCCTTTTCTTTAACGCCACCGATAGCAAGCACCGTACCACGAAGTGTAATTTCACCCGTCATAGCAATATTGCGTTTAACTTTTTTGCCCGTTAAAGCAGAGTATATTGCCGTTGCTAAGGTGATACCTGCGCTTGGACCGTCTTTAGGAACAGCGCCTTCAGGAACGTGAACGTGAATATCAGTTTTTTCAAAAATTTCAGCGTTTACGCCAAGTTCTTCAGCGTGTGAACGAATATAAGTAATAGCCGCTTTAGCGCTTTCTTGCATAACTTCGCCAAGTTTACCAGTAAGCGATAAATTGCCCTTACCTTTCATAGTAGCAACTTCAATAGTAAGCGCAGCACCACCTAAAGTAGTGTACGCTAAGCCCGTTGCCGAACCTATTTCATCTTTAAAATCAATTTCGTCGCCAAGGTATTTAAGTGCGCCTAAAAATTCAGTAACGTGTGTTTTAGTAACCGTTTGCTTAGGATAATTTTTATTATCAGCGTAAACGGTTGCAATTTTACGGCATACTTCGGCAATTTTTTGTTCAAGCTTTCTAACGCCTGCTTCGGCAGTATAGCCTTCAATTACGGCACGAATACCACCGTCGGTAAAGGCAACGTTTTTACTTGTTAAGCCGTTAAGTTTTGCTTGCTTTGGCACAAGATAGCGTTTAGCAATTTGAATTTTTTCTTCTAACGTATAGCCTGCAATTTCAATAACTTCCATACGGTCTAAAAGTGGAGCAGGTATAGTATCCGTACTATTTGCCGTAGTAATAAACATTACTTTAGAAAGGTCGTACGGAATTTCAAGGTATCTATCACGGAAGGTTGGGTTTTGTTCTGGGTCTAAAACTTCTAAAAGCGCGCTAGCAGGGTCGCCACGTAAGTCGCTTGAAAGTTTATCAATTTCATCAAGTAAAAATACTGGGTTAATTGTTCCAGACTCTTTCATACCGTAAATAATTCTACCTGGCATAGCACCTATATAAGTTTTACGGTGACCACGAATTTCGGCTTCGTCTTTAACCCCACCAAGACTCATACGCACAAGTTTACGATTAAGCGCCCTTGCAACCGATTTAGCAATACTTGTTTTACCAACGCCCGGAGGACCAACTAAACATAAAATAGGCCCACGTAAACTTTTAGTAAGTTTTAAAACGGCAAGGTATTCAACAATTCTTTGCTTAACCTTTTCTAAACCGAAATGGTCTTCTTCAAGCATACGCGTACACTCGCTTAAAAGTTCGGTGTCAACGCTTTCTTTATTAAACGGAAGGTCGATAATCCAGTCAAGATACGAACGAATTACCGTGTAGTCAGGCGACGCAGTATTCATACGCGACATACGGTTAAGTTCTTTTAAAACCTTTTCTTCGCTTTCAGCGTCTAAACCCTTTTCTTTAATTTGGCGAAGTAAAAGTTCATGTTCTTTTTCTTCATCGTCGCCAAGTTCTTCGTGTATTGCTTTTAATTGTTCGCGAAGATAGAATTCTTTTTGGTTAGTTTCAACGCTTTCTTTAACCTTTTCGGTAATAATTTTTTGCGTTTTTGCAATTTCGTTTTCAACTGAAAGCATTACTGCAAACTTTTCAAGACGGGTTAAAACGTTAGTAATTTCTAAAATTTCTTGTTTTTCAGCCTCTTTAAATTTAAGGTTGAACGTTGCCGCGTTAATGAAATTGTCAGCGTCTAACATATTGTAAATAGACGCAAAAGTATCACGGTTACTTTTGAAATACGACGCAAAATTTTCTTTAAACGAATCTTTTACCACGCGTAAATACGCTTCGGTTTCAACGGCGTTACCAGTTTCGCTTTCAAGTTTTTCAGCGTCAACGTAAAAATAGTCGTGCTCTTTATATTCGCAAAGCACCTTAACGCGATATAAACCTTCAATAGTAACACGGAAATTATCCGTACTAACTTTACCTATCGTACCAACTTTTACAACCGTACCTATTTCATATAAGTCGCTAAGTTCAGGGCTTTCAACAGCCGAGTCTTTTTGAGTTAAGCAAAGTAAAAGTTTATCACCTTTAAGCGCCGTATTTACAGCGTTAAGTGACTTAATTCTGCCTATATCAATGGTGGTGTATACGTTTGGGAAAATTACTTTACCCCTAACAGCCATCATAGGAAGGCGCACTATATTAGATGCCAAAGTAGGTTCTACCTTATTGGCAATTTCAGTTTCATTTAAAACGTTAGTTTCTTTTTCAGCCATAAAATCTCCTACGCGTAAATTTTAAATAAAATTTATCGTGTTAGTATATAATACATTATTTATTAAAATTTTTCAACTATTTTTGCAATATCTATTTATTGTAAAGGCAATTTATGTTAAAATATTACTATGAAAGCATTTGATTTTACTAATAAAACGGTAATTATTACGGGCGCAAACTCAGGCATAGGCAAGTGCCTTGCTAAAGAATTAATTACCAAATATAACGCAACTATTATTGCCGTTGCAAGAAATAACGATAAGTTAACTGCCGTTAAAAACGAACTTAACGATAAGTCGCACCTATATATTACTTATCCGTTTAGCGTTGATAAACTTGAAAACTGGCAAAACTTTGAAAAAGAACTTTCATCTAAAGGTATTGTGCCAGACGTTTTAATTAACTGTGCCGGCGTTTTACCACCTTTTAATAAGTTTGAAAACGTTTTGGTTAACGACTTTACCAGCGTTATAAATATTAACTTTTTATCTGCCGTTTACGGAGTAAACACCTTTTTACCTATAATTAAAAGTAAAGGCGACGGGGTTATTATAAACGTTTCAAGTTCTTCAGCGTTATGTCCGTTTGCAGGGGTGTCGGCGTACACGTCAAGCAAGGTGGCGCTTGAAAGGTTTTCAACTTCATTAGCCGTTGAAGAAAAGGTTGTATCGGTAACTACCGTAATGCCTGGCTTTACTAAAACTGACGTGATGCGTGACCAAACGCAAACGGATAAAGAAAAAGGCGTAATTGATAAAATTTCAGCCGACGCCCAAAAAGTTGCTAAAAAAATTATTAAAAAAGCAAGCAAGCGTAAACGCCGTGTAATTACTGGCTTCGACGCGCATTTTATGAACTTTATTTATAAAGTTTTTCCTAACAGCGCACCAAAGTTTTTAACTTGGTTTTTAAAAAAATCAAAATTTTCAACTTTTAAAGACATTTAAAAAGGAGCGATAATTCGCTCCTTTTATTTTAATCTTTTTTGAAGAAAGTTTTACCATCATCAGTCGTTCCCCAACTGCGACCTAAATCATCTTTATAAACGTCGTGCCAGCCGTGAAATTCATCATAACCGCCACCGTTATCAAACTTTCTTAAATCACGGTCATACCCGTCTTCGTGAATACGGTGAGTATATTTTAACTCTTCTTCTTTTTGTATGTTATTAGCATCTTCAAAAAACTTAAGTACAGCCCTCCATACAACGCTATCAGGTTCTTCAGTAGAGCCTAACGAGTATTTAGCGCATTCTTTAACCTTATACTCTCTTTCTTCGTTATATTTTTCAGTTTTTTCTTTAATGGTATCTCTAATTGAAAAATATTCTTTAATTAATTCGTCTTCTTTAAGAAGTTCTGACTTTTTTTCAAGTTTTTTCATACCAAGAAGTGGTTGAATAATAAGAATACAAATAGCTGTGCCACCAAAAAACGACCCTATAGTAATTAGAAAAGCAAAATTATTAAACTCACGCGTTCCTATACCAATTGCAAGTGCTAATGCAATATAAATACCGGCTATGCAAGGAAACGCTAGTATAATAGACCAAATTTCTCTTATTTTTAACTTTT
This sequence comes from Clostridia bacterium, assembly GCA_017628935.1. Lineage (GTDB taxonomy): Bacteria > Bacillota > Clostridia > Christensenellales > Borkfalkiaceae > HGM11412. The sequence goes on from JAGBYC010000011.1 coordinate 4,478, forward strand.
TTTCTATTGTTTCTTCTTCTTTTAACGCTGCAAGTTGTTCTTCGTTTAATTGCTTAAATATTCCTTTTTGCTTCTCGTACAAAGCGTCTACTTCAGCTTTATAAGCCTCATCAAACTTTTCAAGCGCCTTTTTATGCTGTTGCCATTTATCATAATCTGGTGTATATGCCATAAACTTACCCCCAAGTATAACTTGTTTATATTATACCAAATTTTTAGGTTTTGTGCAATATGGTAATTTTTTAAGATTTTTACAATGCCCATCAACGTTGCTCATCTTAGAATGGCATATATAAAAGGCTTAGTTGCAAGTTATACAAGGCGCGAAAAAAAGGCAGGTTACAATAGACCTTGTTGGTCATTGTATACTGCCTTTTTTGATGAAACAATGTATAACGCAGTAAATAAGCCTTTTATACTGCTTTTTTATAAACAATTTCAGCCTTTTTATTACCCTTAACAACTTCGTCGTCAATAATAACTTTTTCAATGGTATCGTCGCTAGGAATATCGTACATACAGTCAAGCATTAAACCTTCAAAAATAGTACGAAGTCCACGCGCGCCCGTTTTAAGTTCAATTGCTTTTTTAGCAATTTCTAAAACGGCTGAGTCGGTAACTTCAAGGTCGCAACTGTCCATCCACACAAGTTTTTTATACTGTTTAACAAGAGCGTTTTTAGGCTCGGTTAATATTTTAACAAGCGCAGTTTCGTCAAGCGCTTCTAAATTAACGGTGATAGGAACACGGCCAACGAATTCTGGTATTAAACCGTATTTAATAAGGTCTTGAGGTTGAACGTCTTGCAATACTTCAGCGTTTTCACCTTCTTTAGCCGTAACCGTACCACCAAAACCAAGTGAAGAACTATCTTTACGCTTTTCAATAATTTTATCTAAGCCAACGAAAGCCCCACCTAAAATAAACAAAATATTAGTTGTATTTATGTGTATAAGTTCTTGTTGAGGGTGTTTTCTACCACCTTGTGGTGGTACAGACGCGTCGGTACTTTCAATAATTTTAAGTAACGCTTGTTGAACGCCTTCACCAGAAACGTCACGCGTGATAGAAACGTTTTCACTTTTTCTTGCAATTTTATCAATTTCGTCAACGTAAATGATACCACGTTCAGCGCGTTCGATATCATAGTCGGCATTTTGAATAAGTTTTAATAAAATATTTTCAACGTCTTCACCAACGTAACCTGCTTCGGTTAAAGTAGTAGCGTCGGCAACGGCAAAAGGCACGTTCAAAATTCTTGCAAGCGTTTTAGCAAGCAACGTTTTACCCGAACCCGTAGGGCCAAGCATTAACACGTTACTTTTTTCAATTTCGGTATCGTCGTCGCTTTTAAATCCACCTGCGTTAATACGTTTATAGTGGTTATAAACGGCAACCGATAATACCTTTTTAGCCTTGTCTTGCCCGATAATGTATTTATCAAGTTCTTCTTTAATTTCACGTGGTTTTTTAAGAGGAACAACTTCGCTAGCGTTAGAAGAAACTTCTTCCTCTTCGATAATCATATTGCAAATATCTAAACATTCGTCGCAAATGTAAAGCCCGTTAGGACCAGCCACAAGTTTGCGCGCTAAATCTTTAGGTTTGCCACAAAAGGCGCAATACGTACCGTTTTGATTGTCTAAATTAGCCATTTAAACTCCTTACTCTCTTTCTTTAAAAATTTTATCAATAAGGCCGTATTTAAGCGCGTCTTCGCTTGATAAATAGTTATCACGGTCGGTATCTTTTTCAATTTCTTCAAGCGCTTTACCAGTATTTTCAGATAAAATTTTGTTAAGTTTAGCCTTCATTTTTAAAATGTGTTCGGCTTGAATTTTAATATCACTTGCTTGACCTTGAGTGCCACCAAGTGGTTGATGTATCATAATTTCGCTGTTAGGAAGTGAGTATCTTTTACCCTTAGCGCCACTTGATAATAACACTGCACCCATTGACGCTGCCATACCGATACAAATAGTAGTAACGTCGCACTTAATATAATTCATAGTATCGTAAATAGCAAGGCCGGCTGAAACTGAACCACCAGGGCTATTGATGTATAAAGATATATCTTTTGAAGGGTCTTTACCTTCAAGATATAAAAGTTGAGCAACTACCGTATTAGCAACGGCGTCGTCAATTTCGCCAGAAAGCATAATAATTCTATCTTCAAGTAAACGCGAATAAATATCGTACGAGCGTTCGCTTTTATTAGTTTGTTCAATAACTATTGGAACTAAAGCCATAATAAACTCCTTATAGACACTAAATCCGCTATAATAAATATAACGGATTTTTGTGGTTTTTATTCAATTAAAATTAGTCGATTTTATTGTTTTCAGTTAAGAAAGCAAAAAGTTTGTCGATTAACACGTTGTTTTCAAAATAAGTAAGTTGGTTTGCAGGAATTGATTTTTTGTATTCAGCAACGTCTTTACCCATTTGAGTTGCTTGTTCAGCGATTTTAGCATCAACTTCTTCAGTAGTTGCTACGATTTTTTCTGCTTTTAAAATTGCTTCGATAACAAGTTGAGTTTTAACTTGTTCTTGTGCTTGTTTTTCAAAAGTTTTTCTGTAATCTAATAAAGTTTGGTTAGTGTATTTAAGGTAGTCGTCAAGTTTTAAGCCGTGATACATCATTCTGTATTCCATATCGCGAACGTTGTTATCAATTTGGCGTTCAACTAAGCTTGCTGGAACTTCAACTTCACTTGCATCAGCAATAGTTTTAATAAGTTTATCTTCAGTTTCGTATTTAGCCTTTTTGTCGTTTGCTTCTTGAAGACGTGCTTTAGTTGCTGCTTTGAAAGCGTCAACACTTTCTTCACCGGCAGCGTCTTTAATAAATTCGTCGTTAATTTCAGGAAGTTCTTTAAGTTTTAAACCGTTAAGTTTAACTGTAAAGATAGCGTCTTTACCAGCAAGTTCAGGTGCGTAGTTTTCAGGGAAAGTAACGGCAATATCTTTAGTTTCGCCGATATTCATACCAACAACGCCTTCTTCAAAGCCAGGAATAAATTGACCAGAGCCCAAAACAAGCGATTGACCTTCTGCCGTGCCACCGTCGAATTTAACGCCGTCAATCGCGCCAGAATAGTCGATATTAGTAATATCGCCACTTTGTGCAGAACGACCTTCTATTTCAACTTCGCGCGCGTTTCTTTCAGCTAAACGGTTAAGTTCAGCGTCAACGTCAGCGTCGCTAACATTATACGTAACTTTATCAATATTTATACCTTTGTATTCGCCAAGTTTAACTTCAGGCTTAACAGGAACGGTAGCAACTAAAACGATGCCCTTTTCGTCAATTTTATCAACGCTAAGTTCAGGACGGTCAATCACTTCAATATCAGGTTCTTTATCTAAAATATCGTAGTAGTGTTTAGCAAAAGAAAGGTTAATTGCTTCTTCAAAGAAAACGCTTTCGCCGTATGCTTTAACGATATAACTCATAGGAACTTTACCCTTTCTAAAACCAGGAACGGCAAACTTACCTTTAGTTTTTTCGTACGCTTGTTTTTGAGCGTTTGCCCATTCTTCAGCGTTTAAAGTGATTTTGATTTTAACGGTGCTATTTTTGTCCGCTTTAACAGTGTATTTCATAATAATCTCCTAAGATTTTATAGTCTTTAATTATTTTAACAAAGATTTTATAACTTGTAAAGTTATTACGCCATAATATTGCATTTTTTATTTGCTTTTTGCCTAAATTTTAGTATAATTTATGAAAATAGGAGAGTTATGCCACAAGATTTATTTACGCTACAAAAAGTTGTTAGCGAACTTAACGCGCTTATTATAGGCGCTAAAATTCAAAAAATAAATATGCCAAGCGACTACGACGTGGTTTTTACTATATACAACGGCAAAACTAATAAACTTGCCGTTTCGTGTAACGCTAAAAATTCAAGGGTTGGCTTAACCACCGTTGATAAACCTAACCCACTTGTTGCTAAAAACTTTTGTATGCTACTTAGAAAGCATCTTTTAGGCGCGCGTATTAGTGGCGTTAACCTTTATAATAACGATAGAATTATCGCCCTTACTTTTGAAAACCAAAACGAACTTTTTGAAACCGTTTCATACGTATTATACGCTGAAATTATGAACAAGTATAGCAACGTATTTTTAACGGCTAACGGCGTAATTTTAGGGTTAATGCGTAACGCTCCACAAAATTTAGATAGCACGCGCATTACGTTAACGGGCGCAAAATACCTTCCACCGTTATTACAAAATAAATTTAACGCGTACGATAACGATAGTTTAATAAAAGCGTTCAGTTTATACTTAGGTGGCGACCTTTCAAAATTTATTTTGTCGTCGTTTAACGCCTTTTCGCCAGTTACGGCTGACGAGTTGGCTAATAGAATTTTAAATAAAGGCGAATTTACCGTAGATAACGCCGTTAAAGTTACTAACGAGTTTTTGGCGTTGCCTATTAGCCCAGTTGTTATTTATAACGGTAAAAGTTACGATTATTTCGCCGTAAACTACCCGTCTATTAGTGGCGAAAGAATTTACTTTGACGCGCTTACTTCGGCTATCGACTACGCCGTTTGTATTGAAGAAGATAAAAGCAATTTTAACTCTAATAAAAACGCGCTAATTAGCAAAATTTCAGCGTATGAAAAAAAGCAAATTAAGTCGCTTAACGCGTTAGAAGATAAACTACGTGAGTGCAATAATGCCGACACTTATAAACTTTACGCCGAACTTATTACGGCTAATATTTATAGGCTTAATAAAGGTATGGTAAGCGCCAACCTTGTTAATTATTATAGCGAAACGGGTGAAACGGTTTTAATTACGTTAGATAAAAATTTATCTCCTAACGAAAACGCGCAAAAATATTACAAAAAGTATAGTAAACTTAAAAAATCGCGTGAAAACGTTGAGGCTCGCAAGCAAGTTATTTTAAACGAACTTGATTATATAGAAAGTATAAAATTCCACGTAAATTCTGCAAAAACGTCTGCCGACCTTAACGAAATTAGCGAAGAACTTATTATACAAAATATTACGCACGCTAAACAAAATAAGCAAGTTAAAAAGAAGGTGGTAGCGCCTATTTATCGCGAATATTTAGTTGAAAATTTTACGGTAAAAGTTGGCAAAAACAATATTCAAAACGATTCACTTACTTTTAGCGCTAACCGAACTGATATTTGGCTACACGCTAAAAATTACCACTCGGCACACGTTATTATTGAAACTAATAATATGGTAGTTCCTGATAGCGTTATTAAAATTGCTAGCGAAATTACGGCGTATTATTCTCAAGGTGGTGGCGACAAAATACCCGTTGATTACACTTTAAAAAAATACGTTAAAAAACCACCTAAAGCAAAACCTGGTAGCGTTATTTACACCAACTACAAAACGGCGTACGCCACCCCTAACGAACATAAAGAATTATTAAAATAAAAAGGAGCGAAAATTCGCTCCTTTTTTATGTTATTAAATTTTATACCAGTAGTAATTGTAATAGTCAGATTTAAAAATCGTTGCATTAGTACTTGGGTTAGTAACGTCTATTTGCGTTCCGCCTGTGTAATTAGAATTTGTTGTTCTATACCAAGTAGAAGTATCGTTAAACGTTATACTTGTTAAACTAACACACTCACAAAATGCGCCTTCGCCTATACTTATTACACTATCTGGAATTACCACGCTTGATAAACTAGTACAATATGTGAACGCTGCATAACCTATACTTATTACGCTTTCTGGTATTACTACGCTTGTTAATTTAGAACAACTACTGAACGCTGCATAACCTATACTTATTACAGTACTTGAAATAATAAACGTAGTTGCAGTTTTACCTGCTGGATAGCATATTAAAGTTTTGCCATCTTTAGTATATAAAACACCGTCTACGTCTTTATAGTAAGTGTTATTATCGTCTACCGTTATACATTACGTTACAATATTGTCAA
>JAGBYC010000012.1 GCA_017628935.1 Clostridia bacterium
AACCGTTTTGAACGACTGGCTGTAATCGTTACTTAAATTAAAAGTTCTTGGAACGAATAATAAAATTTCATTATCAACGTACGCACCTTCGTTATAATTAGCAAAATCAAACGTGCCTTGAAGCCCTGTAAGGTGGTTAAATTCATCGTTAGTTACAGTTATTTCCGTTGACGCTTTATCGCCGTAATTAACGGTGTAACCGTATTCGTAATAAGCCACTTTGTATTCGTTATTTATGTTTAATAACGTACTGTTTTTAACTTGCTTTTCACTATAACAAGGTTCAAAGTTATAAATAAAATCTTTAAAATAAGTTTTAGAAGTAACTTCGTTTTCAATTTTTTGTTCAACGCCGTTAATTACGTATTTGCCTTTTACTACAAGCGTAGACGTATAAACGTAACCTGTTGTGCCGTACTTAACTTGAGCGTCGCTATCAAAATTAGTTAGGTTAGTAGTTAAAGTACCTTCGTCGATAACGAATTTTGCCGTTTGGTTAAGGTTAGTGTAATCAGTTGTTTGATACGGTGTTTGGTAAGCCACGCTAACGTCGTACACGCACGTTTCGTTAATGTAGTTAGAGCCTATACCTTTATCACGTTGATAATACTTACCGTCTAATATAAGCAACGTAGGGCTACAACTTGTTAGCACGAACAACGCACTTATTATAGACAAAAGTAAAGCAATAAATTTTTTCATTTTTGCCTCGTTTTACGTTTTATATAAACTTTTAACTTATTTTAGCATATTTTTTTGAAAAAGTAAAAACAATTTTCTAAAAATATGGTAGAATATAAGTGAAATTTAATATTTTATTAAATTTTTAAAATTATTGTCAAAAACTGTCACTATTTATTAGTTACAATAAAACAAAAACTAAAGGGTAGTTATGAACATTATTAAAGCCTTAACAATTTCAGACTGTATTTCAAAAGCGTCGCAAATTGCCTCTAAATATAACGTGTTAGACGGCAAAAAATGTTACGTTTTTTGCGTTGATAAAATTGCTTTATCTTTCGAACTTGAAATTGCCAAAATTTGTGGTGGTGGCTTTTTTAATATCGACGTTAGCACCTTTACAAGATACATTACTATACGCTCGGGCAACGTAAAAGCGTTGTCTAAAGAAGCGTCGGTAATGGCTATAAGAAAAATTATTTTAGAAAAGCAAAATTCACTTGTTTGCTTTAAAAATTTAAAATACTGTCCTAACTTATCAGTTACCGTTTACGAACTCATATCGCAACTTGCAAGCGCAAAGGTTACCCCTGAAGATTTATACGCTGTTTTAGATAATCAAAACACTCTTGGTGGCGCGCTTAACTTAAAACTTAAAGACGTTACGCTTATTTACAGCGAATACCGTAAATATTTACAAACTAACGGGTATATCGACCGTAACGATTATTTAGATTTAATGCCGTCTATTATTTATAACGACGAATCGTTAAAAGGCGCAACCGTTATTTTAGCAGGTTTTTCTTCGGTAACCCGTCAACGTGCAGAAATTTTTGAAGCGTTAAATAACGTAGCAGGCGAAGTGTACGCAGTAACTTTAGCAGGCGACAATAGTGAAGTTTATACTAACGAAACGTTAGAAAGGTTGCTAAAAATCGATAGTTTTGCAAGGGTTGAGCAATTTGTATCTAACCATTTAACAGAAGTTGATATTTTAAGTAAATATTTATTTAACCCCGAAGTTTTTAAACCTACTTTTAAAAAATACCCAACTAACGCAATAACCGTAACAGAGTATCAAGACGTTTATTCTGAAATTAAAGGTGTAGCAAAAGACATTGTTAAAGAAGTTAAATTAGGTGGTAATAGGTATAAAAACGTAGCCGTTATGGTGGGTGGGCTTGACGATTACCGTTTAATTATTAATAAAGTTTTTAGTGAATACGGTATTCCTTATTATCTTGATAAAGCCGAAAATTTATCAAAGCACCCTATTTGCGCGTTCATATTAAACTTGCTTGACGTTACGCGTAAAAATTTAGCCGTTAAAGACGTTATAAAATTAGTTTCTAACGGTATGTTTACGGCTGAAAAAGAAAAGGCTGATAAATTTATAAATTATATTAAAAAATACGCTATAACCCGTTCAAGCATTAAAAACGAATTTAAATATCAAACTGAAAATTTAGTTGATTTAGAAGAAATTCGTAATAAAGTTATTACAGTTTACAATAAATTAAACGGCGCAAAAACGGTAAGTAGCCTTATCGACGGCATTAAGTTTGCAATAGAGTTTTTATCTGTTGATAAAAATATAGAACTTTATAACCAAAAACTTATAAATTACGGCGAAACCGTTTACGCAGAGTTTAACGATAAAATTTTAGATAAAGTTTACGCATTGCTTGACGAAATTAAATTCGTGCTTGGCGATGGTAAAATTAGTTTAATTGATTTTAAAACGGTATTTTTAAGTGGTGCTACGTCTACTTCAATAGGCGCAATTCCACTTTTTAACGATGCCGTTTACGTTGGCGAATGTAAAGACGTTAAAATTAAAAACGCCGATATTTTATACGCTGTTGGTATTAGTGGTAATATTCCTTTTGCTAAAAGCGATTCGGCACTTTTAACTGACGGCGATTTAGCGTCGCTTGACGAATTTAAAATTATAGTTGAGCCAAAAATCAAAATAGTTAATAAGCGTGAAAAAGAAAATATTTCAGTGGCCTTTATGTCGTTTAATAAAAAATTAAAGGTGTCACTTTCTAACGCTAACGCATCAGGTAAGGGTACGGTAAAGTCTGAAATTATTACGTACCTTACCAAAATTTTCGATATTAACGTTATTTCAGCGCGTAAAAAAGAAACGGAAGTTGATTCTATATTACTTAAAGGCTATAAATACGATAACGACGCTATTAACGAATTTATTAGTGATAAATACTTATCAAAAGCGTCAACTTATTTAGAGGTTGCCAAATTAAAACAAAACCTTGATAAACGTAAATCAAGCGTTGAATTAGCATCGGTAAACGACGCCGTTTCTTCACTTGATGGAGAAATTAAAACTAAGGTTGACGGTATTTTAAATATCGTTACCGAAAAACCAAGCATTATAAAAAACGCTAACGCGTGTTTAAGTGGCGAAGAAATAAGCGCAACCACGTTAGAAGAATATTTTGCGTGCCCGTACTCTAACTTTATTAGAAACTCTTTACGCTTAAAAACTACTGAAACGGGCGAAATGCAACAAAACGAAATAGGTACGCTTTTGCACGCTCTTTTAGAAACGTACGTTAATAGAATTAGTGAAGTTACGTCAATTGAAACGTCTAACGCGTTAGTTGATAATATTATTAGCGAACTTTACGCTAAAGAAGAATACGCTAAATATGTAGAAAAACCTATGTATAGGTACGTGTTTAATAAACTTCAAAGCGAAGGCAAAAAGGCGTGCTATAACGCTTATGAAACGCTTGTAGGCTCTGAATTTAAACCTAAATATTTAGAACTTAAATTTGGCGAAAACAAAGCCGTAAAAGGCATAAAACTCAACGCTAAAAGTGGCGAATATAAAGTTAAAGGCACTATTGATAGAGTTGACACGGCAGGTAATAAAGTTAGAATTATCGACTATAAGTCGGGTAAAACACACCCGGACGTAACGTCGTTTTTCGTTGGTAAAAACTTGCAATTATATCTTTATATGAACGTATTTAAAGGCGAAGAATACGAACCGTCAGGCGCGTATTATTTCCCTATTAAAAACGACTATGAAGAAGAAGGTAAAAAAACTAAACGAATAATGCAAGGTAACACTTTAGATAGTGAAGAAGTTATTAAACTTACCGATAAAAACTTAACTAACGGCAGTTCAAGTAGTTTAGTTAGCGTTAGTTTAAAGCAAGACGGAACGCTTACTGGAAATTCTAGCGTTTTAACTAAAGAAGAAATGTCGGCTTACCTTGATTACGCCGTTATGATAGCGTCTAAAGGGGTTGACGAAATTAATTTAGGTTACGTAAAACCGTCTCCGTACGACGCTAATACTAAATGCGTTTATTGTGAGTACGGTGGACTTTGTAAGCGTATGATTAAAGAAGGCGACAATAGAAAGGTTAAGGGTGTATGCGCTACAACCGTTGTTAACGCCGTTAAATATGAAAAACAAGCGCAAAGTGAAATTTTAACTAAAGGAGAAAACTAATGGCTTTTACTAAGTATCAACAAAAAGCAATAGAGCATAACTTAGGTAACGCCATTGTTTCTGCGTCGGCAGGGTCGGGTAAAACCACGGTAGTAATTGAACGTATAGTGCGTTTAATTATTGAAAAAGGCGTTAGCGTTAATAATATTTTAGCAGTTACTTTCACAACTATGGCAGCAGCCGAACTGAAAGAAAAGTTAAAAGATAAAATTATTGAAAAAATCAACGCCACCGAAACGTCAAGCGAAGAAAAAGTTCGTTTAAAAACTGAACTTGAATTCGTTAACGGTGCAGATATTTCAACCATACACTCTTTTTGCAACAACTTAATAAAAAAATATTTTTACGCTATCGACGTTGACTCTACCTTTGAAATTTGCGACGAAACTAAGGCTCAAAAATTAAAATTAGAGGCTATGGATAACGCTTTTGAAAAGTTGTATGAAGAAAATTCGCCACAATTTTTAACGGCGTTAGACGTGTTTTCAAGGGGTAGAACTGATAGGAATTTACGTGATACGGTATATAGTTTTGCATCGTTTATAGAATCTGAAGTTGACGTTAACGCCGTAACTAATAGAACTGAGTTTTCAACTAAAAACGTAACTGAGTTACTTAACGTATTTTTGTTAAAATACTATCAAGCGCGCATTAGTTTTATTTATAATAAACTTTTAAAAATAAAGCCGTTTTTTGAGGGTATAACTCATCGTGAAGAACAAATTGCACTTTTTGAAAGTAAGCTTATAGGCGCGTTAAACGCTAATAATTATACTGAATTAGCGTCAATTTTTACTAACGCTAAAATTAAAAGAAAAAACAAGCAAACCGAGTACGACGAAATTTTAAAATCGTACCATAAAGAGTTTGAAGAATTAGCCGAAGAAGGGCTTGAAATTTTTTATTTATCGTCTAACGAAAACGTTAAGTTAGTTGATACGGTGTTTAAAGAATACGAAAGTTTAGTTTACGTTTACAATAAGTATAATGAAGAATACGTTGCGCTCAAACGCGATGAAAACTTGGTTGACTTTTCCGACTTAGAGCATTATGCTTACAAACTTTTACTTAACGGCGAAATTTTAAATGCAGTTAAAAATCAATACAAGTACGTGTTTATCGACGAGTATCAAGACGTAAACGGCGTTCAAGAAAAAATTGTTGAATTATTATCTAACGCTAACGAATTTATGGTTGGCGATAGTAAGCAAAGCATATACGCTTTTCGTGGCTGTAACCCTAAATACTTTATTGAAAAAAACGACGCGTACGTTAACGGCGTAGACGGTAACGTTGCTATACCACTTGATAAAAACTTCCGTTCAAGTAAAAGCGTTGTTAATATGGTAAATAGCGTATTTTCACGCATAATGACTAAAAGTTTTGGTGGGCACGATTATAGCAAAAACCAAATGCAATACGGTGGTCTATATACTAACGAAAATGCTGGCGTAGAGTACGAAGGTAAAGCCGTTATCGACGTTATTGTAAACGACGTTGAAAGTGATAAAGCACCTATCTTAGAAGGCGTGTATTCCGTTAAAAAAGCCGACGCGTTAGGTATGGCGAAAGAGGACGTTGGCACTGAAGAAAAACTTGTATATCGCCTTATTTGTGACGCGTTAGGCAAAAAATATTACGATATTAAAAGTAAAACTGAAAAAGAAGTTACATACGGCGATATAGTTATTTTAATGCGTTCGGTTACGGGGCTTGGCGAAAAAATTATTAACTATTTAGTTAAAAAAGGCGTTCCCGTTTCTGCCGAAACAAAAGAAGGTATAGGCGACTATCCTGAAATTAAAACGCTTGTTAACTTTATTAAACTTATTTCCTTGGCTGAGCAAGACGTTCCACTTGCAAACACTTTACTTGACTTTTTTAACGTAAGTGATGAAGAACTTGCCGAAATTCGTAGTTACGGCGATAAGTTTATTGATAGGTACGCAACGTTTTACGACGTTGTAAAAGCGTATGCTTTACTTGATAATGAACTTGCTGAAAAACTTAAAGCATTTTTTATCTACTTAGATAAAACGCGCGTGTTACTTGAATTTGCTACGGCAGGCGACGTGTTAACGCGTGTTATTAGTGAAACGGGTTACGACGCTAAAATAATGGCGTCTAACTTTGGTGATGCAAAAATGCGTAGAATTGAACGCTTTATAACGGCTATCAGTAACACTACGGTTAACGACTTTGTTTTAAGCATCGACGATATTTTGGCAAAAATAACCGTAAACGAATCGGCAGGCGAAAACACCGTAAAAGTAATGACAATGCACGGTTCTAAGGGGTTAGAATTCCCTTACGTTATAATTGCAGGGACAGACAAGGCGTTTAATTTTAGTGACGCGCAAGGCTTTTTTATAAAAGATAGAGATTTAGGCGTAAGTTTAAAATCAATTAACCGTGAAGAAAAACTTATTCATGAAAATCTTCACCACGCAATACTTAATAAAAAAATTAAAGAGCAAGCCGTGTTTGAAGAGGTGCGCTTATTTTACGTAGCGCTAACGCGTGCTAAATACGAACTTCACGTAATAGTTAGTGAAGATAAGTTAAAGTCAAACGATATTTATATCGGTAACGCTACTTGCGAAACTCAATTTTTAAAAGAAAGTGATGCAGAAATTTGCCGTCATTACGAAAGCGAACTTATTTTCGACACGCCTAATTACGAAAAAATGGTGGCAGGTAACGAAATTAGCAGTGAACTTTCAAGTCTTATTAAGCGCAATTTAACCCTTAGTTACGCTTATCAAAACGACACCGTTTTACCGGTAAAAAGTTCCGTTTCTAAAATAAATTCGGCTACTACCGACGAATATTACAAAACGGTTGAAGTGTTTGGTGAAAGCGACGCTGAAAAGGGTACTTTATACCATAAAGCGCTTGAACTTGTTAATTTTTACGCTGACGTTGACGCTGAACTTAGCCGTTTAACTACTTTAGGTGCGTTTACAAATGATGAGTTAAATACGTTAAGTGCTGAAAAACTTAAAAACATATTAAAGCTTGAAGTTTTTAATGAAATTAAAACGCATAAACTTTATAAAGAACTTAAATTTTATAATTTAGTTAGTCCAAGCGAAATAGGTTTAGTTGGTAACGACGCTGAAATTTTAATTCAAGGTATAATCGACTTAGTTGCTATTAAAGATAATAAAGCCGTGCTTATCGACTATAAACTTTCAAAAATTGCAAGCGACGGCGACCTTATTGCAAAATACTATAAGCAGTTAAAACTTTACGCGCTTGCTATTGAAAAGTCGCTAAAAATAAAGGTTGATAAAGTTTATTTAGTTAACATTTTGCAAGAAAAGTGCATTGAAGTAAAATTATAGTTTAAATTTATTAAATACCGTTAATAATTACCTTGTTAGGAGTTGTTATGAAAGTATTTAATTTAGTTATTAACTTTATTACTAATTTATGTTTAGGTAGTTATTTGCCGTATATAATTTTAGGCTTAACGCTAACCGTATTTATAACGCTAATTATAACCTTTATAGTAAGCGTAAGCGTTAAAAAACCGTTAAGATATACGGCTATAAAATACCTACTTTCTGCGTTAATTTTAATAAATATAGCGCTATGTTTTTTAGAGTATTTTTTCAAAAAAGAAGTGTTTAGTATAAGCGCGTCACTAATAATTTATAGCGTTTTATTAGTAAGCATTACGCTAATTTTTACGTCAATTTTAAGTGTAGTAAAAAGCGCTAAATTAAAAGTTAAAAAATCAACTAAAAATGAAATTAACGTACCCGTTCATAGTGAAAACGTTGTTGAAATTAACGGAGCAAATAACCGTGAAGTTATAAAAATTAAATGCGTTAATCCAACGGCGTACGGTGGAGAGTTTGACGGATTTTTAGATATTTCATATCTAAAAAGTTTACTTTCACAATTAAACGAAAAAAATTTAACTGAAGAAGATAGAAAAGATTTAGAAGATTTTGAAGTTTATTTAATGAATTTTGCAAGCCGTCAACCATACCGTAGCGAAAGGGTTAAATTAAGCGCGTATTTATCTGATTTTATTAAAAAACTTGCGCGCTATAACGTTTGCTAACAAATAAAAAAACGCCGTAAGGTGAAAGGAAACACTAATGATAATTTATTTTGATACCGAAACTACGGGCTTAACCCCAGGGCGCATAGTTCAATTATCGTATATAATCGATTACGGCGACAGTATAAAAGCAAAAAACTTCTTTTTTGCCGTTGAATACGTTCCACCTGAAGTTGTTGCCGTACACGGTTTTTCAGCCGAAAAGTTAGCCGTTTTATCTGGTGGCAAAACTTTTTCTGACCATATCGACGAAATTGAAAACGACTTTTCAAGTGCCGACGTTATCGTGGCGCACAACGTAAGTTTTGATATTAAGTTTTTAAGTAGTGAATTTGCGTATCAAGATAGGCTTTTTAAATACAATAAAACCTTTGATACTATGAAATATTTTTGTGGCATTTGTAAAATTCCACGTGCAAACCATAAAGGGTATAAATATCCTAAACTTTCTGAACTTTGTGATTATTTAGACGTATATCCTTACGATATAACTCGTGAAACTATTAAACTTTTCAATAACGCTACTAATTTTCACGATGCAAGATACGATACTTCGGCGTTATATTTAAGTGTAAAAACGGCTATGCAAACTTGCCCACAAATTCAAAACGACCTATAAAAAAACCGTGAAAATAATTTCACGGTTTTTAGTTTAATTTAGTTTTTAAAAATTCAAGCAAGGCGCTACAACCTAAGTAAATATCGTTATATGCAGTTGTAAAATCGCCCGAATACCACGGGTCTGAAACGTCACGGTTACTGCCGGCAAAAGTAAGTAATTTATGCACTTTATTACCCGTATCACTACCAAAAATGCGTGATAAAATACGGTAGTTCCAGTCGTCCATATAAATAAAATAATCGTAATTATCATAGTCAAGTTTAGTTACGGTTACGGCAACTTTACCGTCACAACTAATGCCGTGCTTTTTAAGTTCGGCGCGTGCAGGTGGGTAAACGGGGTTACCAGTTTCTTCATAACTAACTGCCTTGCTATCAATATAAAACCTATCGCTTAAATTTTCATTTTTTATAAGACGTTTAAAAATAAATTCAGCCATAGGCGAACGGCAAATATTACCGTGGCAAATAAAACTAACCTTAATTTTTTTCATAATGCATTCTAGCACCTAATATTTTTTATACTGCAATACCGTTGAAATAATACGTAGGGTATTAAACTTCTTATTCTTTTAATGTTTTACAACTTGAAATTAGCATTCGTCTTATGCGACCACATAAGTTACGATATTTTTTGAATGTTTCACAATTAATATAATTTGTATTAAATAAAAGTTTTAGCCAGCCTTCTGTTTCGCTACATTCTTTAAGAGAAATTTCAAACTTTGAAATCATGTCGCTTTTGCTTTGCCCGTAATTTGCTTCACATATATTTGCGTAAATACTGCTTGAACTTTTACGTATTTGAAA
>JAGBYC010000128.1 GCA_017628935.1 Clostridia bacterium
AAACGTGGTGGTTTACTTCACGATATTGGTAAGTCGGTTGACTTTGAAAACGAAGGTACACACATTCAACTTGGTGATGATTTAGCAAAAAAATACAAAGAAAATAAATTCGTTATTAACTGTATTGAATCTCACCACGGTGACGTTGAACCTAAGTGTATTGAAGCAGTTTTAGTACAAGCGGCAGACGCTATTTCTGGTGTTCGCCCTGGTGCAAGACGCAAAATTGAATCTAATTACGTTAAACGTTTAGAACAGCTTGAAGACTTAGCGTCTGAATTTAAAGGCGTTGAAAAAGCGTACGCTATTCAAGCAGGTAGAGAAGTTCGCGTTATAGTAAAACCTGAACAAATTGACGATAGTCAAGCGTTATTCTTAGCAAAAGATATTGCTAAAAAAATTGAACAAACGTTAGAATATCCTGGTCAAATTAAAGTAAACGTTATACGTGAATCACGTAGCGTTGAATATGCAAAATAACAACAAAAAACCTACCAAACGGTAGGTTTTTAATTTTTTGTAAAAAAATTATAAAAATTGATATAGTTTTTGCGTTTTATCCTACTGTTTTTTTGCAAAAGGTATTGCGCGCACCCTTTTTTTTTAGTATAATGTTTAAAAGGGGAATTAGTATGGATATAAACGTAATTTGTAAATTATTACAATTAGGCGACTCGGTTGTTAATTGCGACGTACTTCACGGTGGCAATATTAACACGTCGTACAAAGTTACTTGCGCAAGCGAAAATGGTGAAAACGATTATCTTTTACAACGCATAAATAAAAACGTTTTCAAAAATCCAGTTGGCGTTATGAGCAATATTCAAAAAATTACTGAATATATAAACGCTAAGCCAAAAAATATGGGCTTTATCGCTTTGGGTTACAATACGTGTGCCGACGGTAAAACTTTCGTTGTTGATGAAAACGGCGACTTTTGGCGTGCAAGGCAGTTCCTTGACTGCGTGTGCTTTGATAACACCGATAATTTAAAAGTTATTGAACAAGCAGGTATAGCGTTTGGCGAATTCCAGTACTTACTTGACGGATTTGACGCCAGCGTATTGTTTGAAAGTATTCCGTATTTCCATAACACCGTTAAGCGTTATGGTGATTTAGAAAACGCCCTTATTTTCGATAGTTATAATCGTAAGCAAGAATGCGCTAACGAAATTGAATTTATTTTAAGTAATAAGGCTCTTGCAAGCAAACTTGTTAAAGGTGCTATGAGGGGCGATATTCCTATGCGTGTTACTCATAACGATACTAAGTGTAACAACGTTGTGTTTGATAAAGACACTTTTGAAGCGCTTTCGGTTATCGACCTTGATACAATTATGCCGGGCATTACTGCGTATGATTTTGGTGACGGAGCAAGAAGTATTTGCTGTACGTCGCTTGAAGATGAAAAAGACTTAAACAAAGTTAAATTCGATTTAGTTAAATTTGACGCGTTTACAAAAGGCTTTTTACATCATTTAGGCTCTATATTATCTAAAAACGAACTTTATTCGCTTTGTGACGGCGTATTAATTATGACTATTGAATTAGCGCTTAGATTTTTAGAAGACTATTTAAAAGGCGACTTTTACTTTAAAACAAGATATCCTAAACAAAACTTATATCGTGCACGCTGTCAAATAGCGCTTGCAAAAGATATTATTAGCAAACAAAAAGAAATTGAAGAAATTGTATTTAAATACTCTAAATAATTATGCTTAAAACTAACTTACTTGGTGGCGAAAAATCATTAAAACAACTTAATATTAACGAATTAAATTCGCTTGCCAACGAAGTTCGTGGCGTAATTATTAACGCCGTTAGTGAAAACGGTGGGCATTTATCTTCTAACCTTGGTGCAGTTGAACTTACTTTAGCATTGCATTACGTTTTCGATTTTAGTAAAGACAAATTGATTTTTGACGTTGGGCATCAATCGTACACGCATAAAATCGTAACGGATAGGTTAGATAAAATTTTAACTATTCGTAAAGGCGACGGCATTAGTGGTTTTCCTGACCATAACGAAAGCGATTTTGATGCGGTTTCTGTTGGACATGCAGGCACGTCTATTTCGGCAAGTTTGGGTTACGCTTACGCGCGCGACACTAAAAACGACGATTATTACGTTATTGCCGTGGTGGGTGACGCGTCGTTATTAAACGGCGAAAATTTAGAAGCTCTTACCTCAAGTGATAAAAAGCCTAAAAAGTTCATTGTTATTTTAAACGATAACGGAATGAGTATAAGTAAAAATAACAACGGGCTTTACAAATTTATTTCAAAGGTAACTACAAGTAAGCGTTACACAAAATTTAATGCCTTTTTATCAAGAACGGTGGGGAACTGTTTTATAGGTAAGTTTTTAAAATGGATTAAAAATTCTATTAAACGCTTATTTAACGCTAATAACTTTATAGATAATTTAGGCTTAAAATACGCAGGCGTTTTTGATGGGCACGATATTAAATCGCTTATCAGTTTATTAAGTCAAATTAAAGAAACTGAACAGCCTACGCTTTTACACTTAAAAACTGTTAAAGGTAAGGGGTTAGAGCAAGCCGAACAAGATAGCACTAAATTCCACGGCGTTTCTAAAAATATGCAAACTTCGGTTAACGATTTTTCTAACAGCGTTTCTTCTTCGCTTGAAAACGTGTTAGAAGTTCGCAATGATATCGTTGCTATTACTGCCGGTATGTGTGACGGTGTTGGACTTAAATCGTTTAGCGAAAATCATCCAGATAAATTCGTTGACGTAGGTATTCAAGAAGAGTTTGCCGTAACGTACGCGTCGGGCGTAGCGAAAGGTGGGGTTAAACCGTACGTATTTATTTATTCAACCTTTATGCAACGCAGTTACGACCAAATCGTGCACGACGTATGTTTACAAAAACTTCCTGTTGTAATGTGTTTAGATAGGGCTGGGCTTGTTGGTAGTGACGGTAAAACGCACCAAGGCGATTTTGATTTAAGTTATCTTCGCCATATACCACACTTAACCGTTTTAGCACCTAAAGACGTTAACGAATTTAATAAAATGATGGTTAGCGTTGCTAATTACGATAT
>JAGBYC010000129.1 GCA_017628935.1 Clostridia bacterium
GATAAAATTGCCGAAAAAGCAACTAAAGCAATAGGCAATTTTTACGATATTAAAATGCAAAAAAGTAGTGGCACGGCTGAAAACTTAATTTTAGACGGCAAGCCTTTTGGCGTTACAAGATACGTTGTTCACTCGGTTGCAACAACTTCGCACCAAGTAAGGTCGATTAACGAATTTATTAAAAACGAAGTAACTTTACATCCAGAGTTTATAGGTTTTATAACTTTACACCCAGACTTAACTAGTGAAGAAATTGAATTTGAAGTTAACTGGGCAATTGAAAACGGGTTAAAGGGCATTAAACTTCACCCAGACTTTCAAAAGTTTTATATCGACGGTGTAGACGCTGAAAAAATTTATAAAGTGGTAGGAAATAAACTTCCTATATTATTTCATATAGGCGACGATAGGTACGATTTTTCTGAGCCTGCACGCCTTGTTAAAATGGCTAAAAAATATCCAAGCGTAAGGGTTATTTCGGCTCATATGGGTGGATATAGGTGCTGGGATAATTACCAAATTTATAAAGGCTTAGATAACGTGTATTTCGATACTTGTTCGTCACTTGAATATATAAGCACTGAAAAGGCTAAAGAAATTATTACCGAACTTGGCGTAGACAAATTCTTTTTTGCAACCGACTTTCCTATGTGGGATACTAAAGCCGAACTTGAAAGGTTTTATAAAATACCTTTAAGTGATGATGAGCGTGAAAAAATTCTTAGCAAAAACGTTAAAAAATTTCTTAACCTATAATTAAAAACGGGCAACTATTACTGGGAATTTTTGCGTTTTTTATAAAATTTAAACACATTTTTATAAAAAGTAAAGACAAAACTATATTTTAGTAGTACAATATAAAAAAGGAGATTTTTTATGGTATTAAGCGTTGGTGAAATTTTAGCCGATATGATAGGCGAAGTTAAAAACGGTATAACTTTTTACGAAAGAAAGGCTGGTGGTGCTCCGTTTAACGTAGCGTGCGCTGTTCAACAATTTGGTGGCGAAGCAGGTTTCATAGGTTGCGTTGGTGACGATTTAATAGGTAAGTTTTTGAACGAATTTGCTTTAAAAAGGGGTTTAATTTTTTTAAAACTTCAAACGCTTGATTATGCTAACACTACTTTAGCTTTCGTTGAACTTAACGACGGTGAACGCTCGTTCTGTTTTTATCGTAAAAACACAGCCGACTATAAAATGCAGCCTGTTAGTGAAGAAGATATTGCTAAGGCTAATATAGTTCATATAGGTTCGCTTATGCTTAATGAACCAAGTGGCGTTGATTTTGCAGTTGCCACTTGCAATTTAGCGCATAAATTAGGTAAAATTGTTTCGTTTGACGTTAATTTTAGAACTGATATTTTCCGTAACACTGAAGAAGCAGTTAAGTCGTATAAAATTATGCTTGACAAGGCTGATATTGTTAAATTTAGTGAAGACGAAGTTGAAATTTTCACTGAAGAATACGTTAATTCGTTAACTGATAAACTTGTATTTGTAACGCTTGGTAAACACGGTGCAGAGTGGAGATATAAAGGCAAAAAAGGTTTTTATAAAACTACTTCACATAAACCTATTGACACTACTGGCGCTGGCGACGCTTTCTACGGTGGCGCATTAGCAATGCTTGATAAGGTTGGCGTTGATGGTTGGAACGACGAATACTTAACTAAAACCGTTAAATTTGCTAACGTTTGTGGTGCGTTAAATACTCAAGGTAAAGGTGCTATTGATAACTTACCAACTCTTAACGAAATTGAAGTTGAAATGGCTAAAATTTAGGGGTAATTATGGCAGATAATAACAATAATAATTACAATTATAACGATGCTAATTATTATAGTTATAACTATA
>JAGBYC010000130.1 GCA_017628935.1 Clostridia bacterium
CTTCGATTGAAATGGCATATTCGTGTTCAAGTGAAATCATTTCTGGTTTTTCAATATTTTCGTCGTATGTTAAAGTAATAGTTTCTTTATTTTTATTTGTAAAATGTTCTATTAAAACTATAACGTAATGAACTGATAAGCCTACGGCTATTGCTACAACTAAGTCGAAAACAACGGTTAATACAAAGGTAAGCATTAAAATGAATATATCTACTACGTTTTTAGTTTTAAAAATTTTAACAAAGCCACGCCACTCACTCATATTATACGCAACGATAATTAGTATTGACGCGATAACTGGCATAGGAATAAGCGCTGCATACGGCATTAAAACAACCAAAACTAAAAGTAATACAATTGCGTGAACAATGCCTGAAATAGGGGTTCTACCACCGTTACGAACGTTTGCAGACGTTCTTGCAATAGCGCCCGTTGCAGGAATACCACCAAATAAGCCTGAACAAATATTGCCAAGGCCTTGTGCGATAAGTTCTGTGTTAGAGTTGTGTTTATCACCTATCATACCGTCACTAACCACGCACGAAAGTAAACTTTCAATACCTGCTAAAACGGCAATTGTAATAGCGTCGGGAATAAGTGAAATTACGGTGTTAAGGTTAAGGTTAGGAAAACTAAACGTTGGTAACGCAGACGATATTTGGTAAAGGTCGCCTATCGTGAAAACGTTGATATCGAAAATTGCAAAAACTACTGCGCTTATTAAAACTACTATAAGCGAGCCGGGAATTTTTTTAGATACGTACGGCCACGCAATTAAAATTGCAAGTGAAATTACGCCAACTATTAACGCTAACACGTTAAACGTGCCTATATTGTTTACAACTGCAGTTATTTTTTCAATAGCTTCAATATTGTGAGTTCCTTCTGGGTATTGAAGACCTAAAAAATCTTTAATTTGACCTATTAAAATTGTTACGGCAACACCACCCGTAAACCCTACGGTAATAGTTTTAGGAACGTATTTTATAAGCGAACCTAAACGGCATACACCCATAATAATTAAAATTAAGCCTGCCATTAAAGTTGCTATTGCTAAACCTTCTAAACCCTTTTCAATGGCTATTCCAGCAACTATTACGGCAAAGGCCGCAGTAGGACCTGAAATATTTACTTTACTACCACCAAAAACAGCAATAACAAAACCTGCAATTATGGCTGTATAAAGCCCCTTTTCTGGCGATACGCCCGACGCTATTGCTAAGGCGATAGAAAGTGGAAGCGCAATTATAGCTACAATAATACCTGCAATTACGTCGCTAACAAATTGCTTTAAATTATAATTTTTTAAAGTTGTAAACAACTTTGGTTCAAAAACTTTCACGTAAAACTCCTTTTGTACGGCGTTTATTTTACACTATTTTACTATTGTATGGCAAGTAAATTACTATCGTTATTAAAAACAAACTAAAAAACTGACTATTGAAAGTCAGTTTTCTAATAATTTTAGTATTTCAGGATATATTGCGTTAGTTAAAACTACGTAACCGTCGTGAGTTAAATGAACTCCGTCACTTGTATAATTTGAGTAAATTTCGCCCGTTTCTTCGTTAAATAAAGGGGTGAACGAATCTACAAAAGAATATCCGTATTTGTTTGCAAGTTTTTTAATAATTACGTTGTTATAGGTTGCAGTTTCATTTTTGTGCGCCCAACTGCCACCCATAGCCGTTAACGAAACGATTATAACCTTTGTGTCTGGCAAGTTAGTTTTTAAACCCGAAAGCAAGTTTTCGTAATTGTCAAACATTGTTTTAAGGTTGTTGCCACCTATAAGCATTACGGCTATTTTAGGCTTTAAGTCGTAAACAGAAACTTGCATTCTACTTTCTAAACCGTAAGTAGTTTCGCCCCCTATTCCACGATTTGAAGTTACTAAATTAGGATAATAAGTTTTAAGGTCGTAACCATCGGTAAGGCTATCGCCTAAAAAGGCAACGTCTACTTCATAATCGGCATATAAATCGTTTTCGGTTTGATAGTACGATAACTTGTTATCGTAATACTGTTTAATAAGGCGTTCAGTTTCTGCCTCTTTTTGCTTTTTGGGTAAATAAAACGCAAAAACGTAAACGCTTAACGCTACTATGCACGCTATTAAAATTGAACTTATTACTATAAATAAAATTTTACGATTTTTCATAGATATTAAAAAGTATAAAAGGCTTAGAAACAAGCATTTTACGAAAGGAGATGTACTTTTTGTACACGAGTGAGTAAAAGCACAAGGTTTGAGCGTATAACGAAGTTTGTAAGGCTTTAAAAAAGGCTTAGAAACAAGCAAGACAAGGCTCGCAAAGGCGAAACGCTGAAATTAACCTTTTTGGTTATTGAAGTGTTAAGCCTTTGTAGTAAACGAAGTATTGCGAAGTTTATAAGGCTTTTTGGTCGCCTGTAGGACTAATTATACTATACGCCACGTTAACTAAATGGTCGGCAACACGTTCGTAACCTGCTAATACTGAGAAGTAGTA
>JAGBYC010000131.1 GCA_017628935.1 Clostridia bacterium
AAGGTTAATTTTAGCGTTGCGCCTTCGCGAGCCTAGTTCTACTTGCTTCTAATAATTTATTGCTTTTAGTTTAATAATAAAAGGTGTGGTTAAGTCCACACCTTTTTTCATTGTAATAAGTTTTTAACTATGTTGTTTTGCGTTAAATTTTTAAATGATACAAAGTATCCTTCGCCTTCGGCGTTTAAAATGCTAACTGGAATAAAAAATGAGTTTTCAAGCCGTTTTCCACCGTAATAACCCTTAACTGCTACGCAAGTATACTTCGTGCCATCAAAGGTGGTTTCACCCACGAAATAGGCGTTTTCGGCGTCGTAGTTAATGGTTACGAACTTGCCGTTTGGTAGTAGTGACGACAGTTCGTTATTTATAGGATATTTTTTTAAAATTTCGCCAACGTTTCGGTCGTTTCGAAGTATTTTATCGCTTTCGAACGGGTTAGCGTTCGTTTCATCGCCGTTAACGTTTTCTTCGAAGAAAGTTTCTTGCGCTTTCGTTCTATCTTGGTTGTTAAAGTTAAAATTTTGGTTAGGTATAATGCTTTCATTTTCATAATAATTATAGTTGGTAATAGCCTCGTCGTCGTAGTTAAAATTTTCTAAATTAGTGGTAGAAACGGTAACGTTTAACGTTTTTAAAACGCTTTCAATTTCGCTTGGTAAAAGGGAGTTATTTTCTTTTGCAAACGCCACTATAACGTCGTTATAAAAAATAAAGCAAGTTAAATTATCGCCCTTAAAATCTACAATTTTAAAGTAAGCGTTGCGTCCACCTATTAAATTAGTGGTAAAAATTTTATTGCCGTCAAAAACAACAATTTTAACGGCGTTTGCGTTAGAAATAAAACTTGTAATAGTAACGCTACACTCAACTTCGTTGCCACAGCAAACGGCTTTAAAAACGCCTTTAATAACGGTTGCGTCGTTTAACGAATTAAAACGCAAAACTTTTTTAAAAATTTCAGCCATAAAAACTAATTCCTATATAATAATACATACTGTTAAAGCGCTTAAAAAATAATAAAAAGTAAAAAATAGTCTTATTTTGTAGTATAAAAACTTATAAAATATTTGTTAAAGTGTTTACAACTTTTATTTTATATGTTAAAATAATATAGGTGTAGTTTGCACTTATAACTATTGATAATTTTTTAGGAGGATATATATGAATTGCGAATTTACTAAAAACGCTAACGTTTTAAAATTTGTAAACGACAGTATCGAACTTTGTGAACCAGAAAAAGTTGTTTGGATTACTGGTGATGAAGCTCAATACGAAGAATTAAGACAAATTGCTCTTGCCACAGGTGAAATGATTAAACTTAACCAAGAAAAACTCCCTGGTTGTTATCTTCACCGTTCAGCTACTAACGACGTTGCTCGTGTAGAAGGCAGAACTTTCATTTGTTGCAAAAATAAAGAAGATGCAGGCCCTATCAACAACTGGATGGACCCTGCTGAAGCATACTCAAAAGTAGGTGAAATTTTCAAAGGTAGCATTAAAGGTACAACTATTTACGTTATCCCTTACTATATGTGTGCCGTTGGTTCTACTTTCTCTAAAGCAGGTATCGAAGTAACTGACTCTATCTACGTTGTTTTATCAATGAAAATTATGACTCGTGTTGGTCAAGCCGTTCTTGACGTTCTTGGCGACAGTAACGACTTCGTTCGTGGTCTTCACGCTAAAGCTGACCTTGACCCTGAAAAGAGATATATTCTTCACTTCCCAGAAGATAACACTATTTGGTCTGTTAACTCTGGTTACGGCGGAAACGTATTATTAGGTAAAAAATGTTTCGCTCTTCGTATCGCATCTTACCAAGGTAAAAACGAAGGCTGGATGGCAGAACACATGCTTATCGTTGGTATTCAAAAACCAAACGGCGAAATCAACTACATTACTGCTGCGTTCCCTTCAGCATGTGGTAAAACAAACCTTGCAATGCTTATTCCTCCAAAGGAATATCTTGAAAAAGGTTACAAAGTTTGGACGGTAGGTGACGATATCGCTTGGCTCCGTGTTGGTAAAGACGGTAGACTTTGGGCTATCAACCCTGAAAACGGTTTCTTCGGTGTTGCTCCTGGTACAAACAAAAAATCTAACTTCAATGCTCTTGAATCTACAATGAAAGACGCTATCTTTACAAACGTTGCTTTAGACCCTAAAACTAACACAGTTTGGTGGGAAGCAATGGAAAAAGATACTGCAGACAAGAAAATGCCTGAATACCTTATCGACTGGACTGGTAAAGAATGGTGGCCAGGTATGGTTGGTGCAGACGGTAAAGCAGTTAAAGCTGCTCACCCTAACAGCCGTTTCACTGCTCCTGCTATTAACTGCCCATGCATTTCTTCTGAATTCGAAGCACCAGAAGGCGTTCCTGTAACTGCTATCGTATTCGGTGGTAGACGTGCTAAAATTGCTCCGCTCGTATATCAATCAAGAGATTGGAACAGCGGTGTATTCGTAGGTTCAATCATGGCATCTGAAACTACTGCTGCTGCAACTGGCGCTGTTGGTGTAGTTCGTCGTGACCCTATGGCAATGCGCCCATTCGTAGGTTACAATATGGCTGATTACTTTGCTCACTGGGTAGAAATGGGTAAAAAGATTGGCAACCAACCAAAAATCTTCAACGTTAACTGGTTTAGAACTGATGATGAAGGCAACTTCATTTGGCCGGGATTTGGCGACAATATGCGTGT
>JAGBYC010000132.1 GCA_017628935.1 Clostridia bacterium
CAAGCATAATTGAGCGTAAAGAAGTTCACAAATTTCAGTCAGAACTTACTAGAATTGTTGATTTTGGTATATTTTCGCCGGAATACTCACCTATCTTACTTATTGAAATAAACGACGCGTCACACCTTAAAAAAGATAGAAAAGAACGTGATTTAAAGGTAAAATATATATTAAAATCGGCTAAAATTCCCCTTTTAACTATATGGACGAACACTCCATTTGATATAAAAAATATTGCAAAAGAATTAAAATCATACGGATTAAAAATTGATTTAGGAAGTATTTACAATGGAATACAGTAACGATTATTATAAAGACCGTGAGGCAAATTGCCTTGATAAAATTGAAATTTTATGCGAAGATTTACCAAGAATGACAAGAGAGTTTATTTATGGTATTGCTGAATACACATCGCCTTTAACTAGGCTTAATTACGTATACGATTTACGTATATTTTTCGATTTTATGGTTAAATACGTATGTAGCGATAAAACTATTAAAAATCTTGAAATTAGCGACCTTGAAAGGCTTGAAATTACCGATTTTGAAGCGTTTTTATCATATTTATCGCGCTATAAAATAAACGGTAAAATTGAAATGTGTAACGAACGCGCAAAATCAAGAAAATTAGCAACCGTACGAACTTTTTATAAGCATTTTTACAATAAAAATAAGCTTAAAACGAACACTGCATCGAAAATTCCTTTACCTAAAAAACACGATAAAGAAATTATTCGTTTAGACGTTAACGAGGTTGTAAAAATAATAAATTTAGCCGAAAATGGCGATAATTTATCAAATCGCCAGCGCGCGTACCATAAAAACACCAAAATTCGCGACGTTGCAATATTAACTTTATTTTTAGGCACAGGCATAAGAAACAGCGAATTAGTTGGTTTAAACGTTGACGATATCAGTTTTGAAGAAATGAGTTTTGCTGTTACCAGAAAAGGTGGAAATCGCTCTATTTTATATTTTACTGACGAAGTTGGTAAAGCCCTTTTCGAATGGATTGAGTATCGAAAAACGATAAAAGACTTACCTTCTGATGAAAAAGCGTTGTTTTTATCATTACAAAACAAGCGAATTAGCGTAAGAACTATTCAAGAATTAGTTAAAAAATACGCAAAAATTATAACTCCACTTAAAAAAATAACTCCACACAAGTTGCGTAGTACGTTTGGCACTAATTTATATCGCGAAACGCAAGATATTTATATGGTAGCCGACTATCTTGGCCATAGTGACGTTAACACAACTAAAAAACACTACGCTGCAATTAGTGAAGATTTACGCAGACAAGCAATAAAGTCGGTAAAATTACGCGAAGAAGACTAATATGAACGAAAATTTTGATAAATTAATTGAAAAAGTATATATAATTTTACCCGTAAGCGAATTTTCAGACAAAAACGACTATCGCATTAGTGAAACTAAGTCGTTAATTTATAGCGCTGACGCTGAGTGCGTTGGCTATAAAATTGTAAAAATTCGCGAAATTACGCCGTCTACTTACGTTGGCAAAGGTAAACTTGAAGAAATTAAATTAGAGTTAGACCTTTATGAGCCCGATTTAGTTGTTTTTGACGGGGTTTTATCGCCGTCGCAAACTCTAAATATGGCAGACGCTTTAGGTGTTACCGTTGTTGATAGAACTACCTTAATTTTAGATATTTTTGCCAAAAACGCAAAAACTGCCGAAGGTAAATTACAAGTAGAACTTGCTCAACTTAACTATTTATATCCAAGGCTTAAAGGTAAAGGCGAGGCTTTATCTCGTTTAGGTGGAGGCATTGGTACACGAGGACCTGGCGAAACTAAACTTGAA
>JAGBYC010000133.1 GCA_017628935.1 Clostridia bacterium
AGCGTACCCGTTAAAACTACCTTTTGACCTTTAAAAGCGCCGTTTTCATTAATTTCTTCTTGTACTTCAATAGGGTTAACGCCTAACGAAAGTAAAGCGTCAATTTCAGCCAAATTTTCTTCGCTATTAAAATAATCTTCAACGTTTTTAGCAGTAACTTCGCCAAAATCTTTAACTAAAATAAGTTCGTTATAAGTTGCGTTTTTAATTGCGCTTAGCGTAGAGAATTTTTTAACTAAGTCTTTAGCCGTTTTTTTACCAACGCCGTCAATACCTAACGCGAAAATAAAGTTTTCCAAATTGCAAGTTTTCGACTTATGAATAGCCGAAATAATATTATCAGCCTTTTTATCTTTAAAACCTTCAAGCGTCATAAGGTCGTTTTTAGTAAGGCTATATAACTCAGAAGGTTTTTTAACGTTAAACTCGTCGTAAAGTTGTGACGCCGTCATTTCAGAAAACCCTTCAATATTCATACAATCTTTACTTGCAAAGTTAGTTAAATTAGCAACTATTCTTGGTTTGCAGTTTTCGTTTACGCAAAACAAGTTTGCACCGTCTTCAACAAGCACGCTATTGCAGTAAGGACAAATTTCAGGTTTAACAACGTCAACTGAATTGTCGTAATATTCGGTAGCGCCTAAAATTTCAGGTATAACTTCGTTACTTCTTCTAATTAAAATTCTACTGTTAATTTTAACCCTTTTTCTAAGTATATCGCCGTAGTTATTAAGCGTTGCCTTTTTAACGGTAGCGCCACCTAAATCAACCGGTTCAACAATGCCAAGCGGAGTAAGTTTACCAGTTCTACCAACTTGCCAAATTACGTCGTTTAATATTGTTGTAACTTCTTCAGCTTCAAACTTGTAAGCCATTGCAAAGCGTGGGAATTTTTCAGTAAAACCAAGTTCTTCACGCGTAGCAAAATCGTTAATTTTTATTACTACACCGTCAGTTAAAAAATCTATATTTTTTCGCTTTTCTTCTATGATTTTGATATTTTTTTCAATTTCATCAAAGGTGGTGCAAAGCGCTAAAAAGTCGTATACTTTAAAGCCGTTATCTTTTAAAAATTTAAAACAATCAAGTTGTGAATTTAAACTGTTATCGCTAATATAATTTACGTTGTAAAATAAAATTTCAGGCTTACGTTTTTCTGTTTCTTTAGGGTCTAAATTTCGTATAGCACCGGCAACTGCATTACGCGCATTTTTTAAAATTTCGGTTGCAGTTTCGTTGTATTTTTTAAGCACTGATAGCCTAATTACAGCCTCGCCTTGAACTTCAACAACGCCTTTAAAATTTATTTCTAACGGGAAGGTTTTAATAGTTAAAACTTGCGCCGTTACGTCTTCACCTTCTACACCGTTACCACGCGTAGTTGCACGCACGAATTTACCGTTTTCATACGTTAAACAAATTGTTAAACCGTCGTATTTATACTCAACTGTAAACTCTGGCGCTTTGTTAGACGCCTTTACTGCTTTATTGTAAAATGATAAAAGTTCTTCACTTGTTAAGCACTTATCTAAACTGTAAAGTTTGTTAATATGGCGATGCTTTTTAAAAGCACTTATAGGTTCGCCACCAACTCTACGCGTTGGCGAATTAAACATAACTTCACCGGTAGATTTTTCAAGCTTTACAAGTTCATCGTATAACGCGTCGTATTCTTTATCAGACACGGTAGGATTATCTAAAACGTAATATTCGTGTGCGTATTTATTTAATTTTTCAATAAGTGAAAGCATTTTTTCTTTCATATTACACCTTATAAAAATTCGTAAATTTTACGATTTTATCTACAATTTTAAATACAGTTTATCTTTAAATAATTTCCATAGGCGCTAAAGCCGACACAAAAGTTTTAACACCTGCTTCGTTAAATTTAACAACTACTTTTTGACCTTGCTTATCGCTTGTAACGGCAATAACCGTACCTACGCCAAACTTAGCGTGCTTAACTTTTTGCCCAGACGCGTAAAAAACTTTACCTATGTTAGTAGACGTTTGACCTTGCCTTGACGACGCTAAATTACGCTTATACGCGTTAGCAAAATTCGACGCGCCCGTTGAACGCGACGGCGTATCTTCATCAGGATAATACCCGTATTCGTCACGCGCTTTATAGTTACTGCGTTCCATTCTACTTTCGTATGAGCCACCAAAGTTAGAAAACGGCTTTTTATAAAAGTCAGTATTAGGTATATAAAGCGAATTTTTCATTTCGCCAATAAATCTACTTTCGCTTGTAATTGCCCTGCTACCGTACAAATAACGGCTTTTAGCACGCGTTATATACAAGTTTTCTCTTGCACGCGTTACGGCAACGTAAACAAGCCTTCTTTCTTCTTCAAGTTCGTCAGCATCATTCACTGCGCGTGAAACGGGAATTATCGTTTCGTCAAGCCCTACGAAGAAAACGGTGTTAAATTCTAACCCTTTAACTGAGTGCACCGTTGCTACCGATACGTAATTAGATTCGTCCATTTCGTCGGTATCACTACTTAAAGTAATTGAACTTAAAAAGTCTGCAACCGTGGCGTTAGGATTATCTTTTTCAAAACTAACGGTAGCGTTAATAAATTCACTTACGTTTAACTTTTTATCTTCACTCTCTTCAGTTCCGTCGTTAAACTGCGATAAAAACTCTGTTTTTTCAACAATAAGTTTAACGGTATCGCTAAGTTTAAGCGATTCGCTTTCAATTAAAATTTGGCTAATTAAGTTTTTAAACGCCCCTATTTTAGCCTTTGCGCCCGAATTAAGTGGTAAATTTTCATAATCGAAAATTTTATCAAAAACAGATAGCCCTTCAGCGTTTGCCTTGTTTAAAATAGTTTCAATAGTTTTATCGCCTATACCACGCTTTGGCACGTTAATAACGCGTAAAACACCTTCGTTGTCAAGTGGGTTAGTAATAATTTTAAGGTAAGCAGTTAAATCTTTAATTTCTTTACGGTCAAAGAATTTAAAACCACCAAAAACCTTATAAGGAATATTATATTTTAAAAATTCTTGTTCAAAAGAACGCGACAACGCGTTAAGACGCATTAAAACAGCGTAATCTCTTGCTTTTTTACCTTTAGAAATACCCTCTTTAATTTTCATAGCAACGAATTGAGCCTCTGCCTCTTCGTCGTACGCTACGTGTAAGCGTGGCATTTCGCCTTGTTCGTTATCAGTCCATAATTTCTTTTGTTTACGCTTAGAGTTATGGCGTATAACATCGTTTGCTACGTTTAAAATGTTTTTAGTTGAACGGTAGTTTTGTTCAAGTTTATATACTTTTGCACCTTTAAAATCGTATTCAAAATCTAAAATATTAGAAATTTTAGCACCACGCCAGCCGTAAATACTTTGGTCGTCGTCACCAACGGCGAAAATATTACCGTAACACGACGCTAAAGCCCTAATAATTTTGTATTGAATAGTGTTGGTGTCTTGAAACTCGTCAACGTGAACGTACTGGAATTTTTCAGCGTAATAATTTAAAACGTCACTATTATCTTCAAACAAGCGTAAAGTTTTAGTTAAAAGGTCGTCAAAATCAAGTGAGTTACTGCGTTTAAGTTCTTCTTGATACTTACTAAAAACTTCAGTAATTTCACCTATATAGCGCATTTTAGCGTTTTCTTCTTTATATTCGCGTGGAGATAAGTCTTTATTCTTAGCGTCACTAATAGCGTTTACGCACGCTTTAAGTAAAGTATCTGATTCGTAACCTAAATCTTTAATAATACGCTTAATAACGCGAGTTTTATCGTCTTCGTTATATATTGAAAAGTTTTTATCAAACCCAATTGCACCTATGTTTGCGCGCAAAATTCTAACGCACATAGCGTGAATTGTTGATACCCACATATATTCTACGCCCTTAACCATAGTAGACAAACGCTCTTTCATTTCATTAGCGGCCTTGTTAGTGAATGTAATTGCTAAAATATTACTAGGACTAATACCAAGGTCGTTAACTAAATAGGCTATTCTACTAGTTAAAACGCGCGTTTTACCACTACCAGCGCCGGCTATAACTAATACTGCGCCTTCGGTATCTTTAACTGGTAAAATTTGAGAATTATTTAATTTATCAATATAGTTACTAAGCATACATATATTTTACCACAAAACTATACTTTCTTCAAGTCAATATTTAAACAATTTTAACTAAATAAAAAAACTTTGCAATAAATTGCAAAGTTCTTATTCAAACTGTTTTTCTTTATAATATCTTTCTTTTGCTTTTAAATATTTTTGCGACAAGTCTAACGTATAACGCTGTTTTTGTTCGTAATTAAGCGATGAAAAATACTCTTTGTCAGTAAGACGACCTATTGCGTCACTCACGTCGCCGTACGTATCTAAAAGCGACTTTACTTTAAGGTAAAATTCTTCGCTATTTTTATCTGCTAAACCTTTCACGCTTGACGCTATTTTTGACTGAAAATAATCGTAAACCCTTGATTTTTCTCTATCGCTAACGTTTTGCGTAGAAGATAACTTTTCGTTTAAATTTTGCTTATAATCTTGCCAAAAATTACTTTTTAAACGTTTTTTAGCATCTTTTGCGTATGATTTTAAACTTTTTTGACCGTTCATAATAACCCTTAAATAAAAAAATACACTCCCATTTATCATTTTAACGGGAGTGTAAATTTTATTAACCTTTAATACTTCTTTTTCTTGCTGCTTCAGCCTTTTTCTTTCTTCTAACTGAAGGTCTTTCGTAAAATTCTTTACGACGAAGGTCGCCAATAATACCATCGCGACTGCATTTACGTTTAAAACGACGAAGTGCGCTGTCAAGCGATTCATTTTCACCAACTTTAATAGTAGACATATAACAACCCTCCAATGCCCTACGGCTCTTAGTACCGTTACATTATATAATTACCTAAATTAATTGTCAAGCAATTTTACGCCGTAAAATAAATTTTAAGCAGGATTCCAGTCCATTTTTTGACCAGATAAAATATGTATGTGAAGATGTGGCACAGTTTGACCTGCATCGTCGCCTTGATTAATTACTAAACGATACCCCTTTTCAAGTTCAAGCAAACTTTCAAGTGTAGGAATAGTTTTAAGCATACGACCAACTAAATTTGCGTCAGCGTCAGTCATTTCAGCAAGGTATTTAAAATGCACCTTAGGAATTAATAAAAAATGGTTTTTTGCTTGTGGAGCGATATCACGAATAATAATCATATCGTCGTTTTCAAAAACTTTATTTACGCTAAACTCACCACTAATAAATTTACAAAATAAACAATCCATAATTACTCCTTTATAATTTCAGCCGTTAAGCCGTCGCCGTACGGCGCGCCCAAACGTACTTTAACTTTTTTATTAATTTCATTACCTTTTACGTAAGTTTTTATATAATTTTCAGTATAACCAACAACGTAATCGTTTTCAACTTCTTCTAAAATAACGTAACTTTCTTTATTAACGTTTTCAAGTAAAAAGTCGCGCTTTAGTTCGTTTTTTAAGGTAATTAAGGCGTTTAACCTTTCTTTTTTAACGTTAGACGGCAAATCTTTTAACTTGCTTGAAACAGTGCCTTCACGCGAAGAATACGGAAAACAGTGTATATCAGAAAACTTAGCCTTTTTGCAAAAATTTAACGTGTCGGCAAAGTCTTTATCAGTTTCGGTAGGAAAACCTACGATAATATCAGTTGTAATAGACGCGCGTGGATAAAAACTTCTAATTAAATTAACTGAATTTAAAAACTCATTAGTTGTGTAATGACGGTTCATTTTCTTTAAAACACTATCGCTACCCGACTGTAACGAAAGGTGAAAATGTGGCGCAAAATCGTATAAACTTTTAGTTGCAAGCAAAAATTCGTTATTAACTACAACTTCTTCTAAACTGCCAAGCCTAATTCGTGTTTTTACGCCAGATAACCTTTGTAATAACCCGTTTAACTTAATTCCGTTAAAATCATACGCCGATAAGTTTATACCCGTTAAAACGGCTTCAATAGGGTTTAAATACTCTATTTCTTTTACAATTTCGCTATCACACCTTGAACGCGACCTACCACGAAGGTACGGAATTATACAATACGCGCAAAAATTATTGCAACCGTCTTGCACTTTAATAAAGGCGCGCGTTTTTAAGCGTTTAGGTGGCAATGCTTCAATTTCGTAATTATCGTTATCATCGATAATAACGCCAGTTTTATCAATAATTGACGGTATTTTGCTTTTGTTTCTAGTGCCCGTTACTAAAGTAACGCCTTCTTTACAAATAAAGTCGTTAGGAGAGTTTTGACTTGCACACCCACACACTATAATTTTAGCGTTTTTATTAAATTTTCTAACCCTTGCAACAAGTTGGCGTGACTTTTTTTCAGCCTCAGCCGTAACGGC
>JAGBYC010000134.1 GCA_017628935.1 Clostridia bacterium
AATTTTAATGAACGCGCGCGTTTGGGACGCATCAGGTCACACTGCATCGTTCAGCGATCCTAAAATGGACTGTAAAGAATGTAAAAACCGTGCTCGTGCAGATAACCTTATTGAAAATCATAGTAAAGGCGCAGTTAACCCTGATAAAATGACTCAAGAAGAAATGCAAGAGTATATTAACGAACATAAAGTTAACTGTCCTATTTGTGGCAAATTCAACTGGACGCCTATTCGTAACTTTAACTTAATGTTCCAAACTTCACGTGGCGTTACTGATGAAGGCACTAACGTTATTTACCTTCGTCCAGAAACAGCGCAAGGTGAATTCGTAAACTTCTTAAACGTTCAACGTACAACTCGTGCAAAAGTTCCTTTCGGTATTGCTCAAGTAGGTAAAGCGTTTAGAAACGAAATTACCCCAGGTAACTTCATTTTTAGAACTATCGAATTCGAACAAATGGAACATCAATGGTTCTGTAAAGAAGGTACAGACGTAGAATTCTACGAATACTATAAAAAAGCAGCGCGTGAATTCCTTTTAGCGCTTGGCTTTAATGAAGACCACCTTCGTTATAAAGACCACGACAAACTTGCTCACTACGCTAAAGCAGCGTGCGATATTCAATATCTTTTCCCTATCGGCTGGTCTGAACTTAACGGTATTCACAACCGTACTGACTACGACCTTTCTCGCCATCAAGAATATTCTGGTAAAAATATGGACTACCTTGACCCATATACTAACGAAAAGTATATTCCATACGTTATCGAATACTCTATCGGTGCTGACCGTCTTATGCTTGCAGTTTTATCTGAAGCGTACGACGAAGAAACTTTAGAAAATGGCGACGTAAGAACTGTAATGCATTTTCATCCAGCACTTGCTGCGTATAAAGTTGCCGTATTACCACTTCAAAAGAACCTTAGCGAAAAGGCTAAAGAAGTATACAAAAAACTTTCTAAATACTTTATGTGTACTTACGACGAAGCAGGTTCTATCGGTAAGCGTTATCGCCGTCAAGACGAAATCGGTACACCTTACTCAGTAACTATCGACTTTGATACCTTAGAAAACAACACCGTTACTATTCGTGACCGTGATACTATGGAACAAATTCGTATTTCAATTGATGAGTTGCCTGCTTACGTGTTAGAAAAAATCGCGTTCTAAAGCCTTATAAACTACGTATAACTTCGTTTACTGCAAAGTTTCAACACTTCAACAACCAACAAGGTTAGTTTCAGCGTTTCACCTTTGCGAGCCTCGTTCTACTTGTTTCTAATGCTTTTAGCGATATTCTTAAATAACTAAAGCGAAAGGAAACTTTCGCTTTAATTAAACTTTAATTGTAAACTTTTTTGTTTTATTAGGTTAACAATATGAAAACTAAACAAGCAATTTTAAATATTTTACTTGAAACTAAAACTTACGTATCGGGTGAAAGTATTGCTAAAAAACTTAATATTTCACGCGTTGCAGTAAATAAAGGGGTAAATTCGTTAAGGGCTGACGGGTATAATATTACGTCGGTTACTAATAAAGGGTATTTACTTAAATTAACTAACGACTTAGACGCTAACGCAATAAAAGTAAAATCGGGCTATAATGGTGAAGTTATAGTGTGTAATCAAACGGTTAGCACTAACGTTGACTGTAAAGCGCTTGCTGAAAGTGGTAAGTTTTCAGTAGTTATTGCAAAAACTCAAACTGGAGGAAAGGGTAGGCTAAATAGAAAGTTTTATTCTGAAAGTGGCGGGGTGTATTTTAGCGTGGCGTTAAATTCTAACTTGCCTATTTCAAGTGGTGTAAACGTAACTACTTATACTGCCGTAGTGGTGGCGCGCGCTATTGAAAAGTTTGCTCCAGTAAGCGTGCAAATTAAATGGGTTAACGACCTTTTTATTTCTAATAAAAAAGTTTGTGGAATTTTAACTGAGGCAAGTTGCGATTTTGAGCAAAATAAACTTAAATATGCAGTTGTAGGCGTTGGCGTTAATACCGACACTACTACTTTTAATAGCGAAATTGAAAATATAGCAACAAGCGTTTATAACGAGTGTGGCGTTAAAATAAATAAAGCCGATTTTATTAGCGAAATTATTAAAAACTTAATGCGCGCCGAAGAAGAAATTTTAAAGGGCGATTATTTAGTTGAATATAAAAAAAGGTCGCTTGTTTTAGGTAAAATGGTAACCGTATATAGTGGGCAAGAGGTATACGATGCGCTTGCCGTCGATATAACTAACACAGGTGCTTTAGTGGTGGAAAAACATGGCGAAAAGTTAACCGTTTCATCGGGAGAAGTGAGCGTAAAATTAAAATGAGTAATTTTGAAAAACAAAAGGCTTTTTCTGTAAAAGACCTAACTATAATTGCACTTTTTACGGCAATTTTATGCGTTGTTTCACCCTTTACAATACCAGTTGGGTTAGTTCCTATAAGCGTTAGTAGTTTGGCAATATTTTTAGCGTGCGCCGTACTTGGAACGGTAAAATCGACGGTTGCAGTTAGCGTATATATTTTAATAGGGTTAACGGGGCTACCGGTATACTCGTCGTTCACGGGTGGCTTTGGCGTATTGTTCGGTGTAACGGGTGGTTTTATTATAGGGTATATTCCGTGCGCGCTAGTAACTAGTGTAATATTAAAAGCGTTTGAAAATAAAAAATCGCTATATTTTATAGCGTTTACAGTTGGCACGATAGTTTTATATTTATGTGGAGTAGGTTATTATACGTTAGCGTATCAAGTAACGTTTAGCGTAGCAATTTTAACTTGCGTAGTTCCTTTTATAGTGGTAGATATTATAAAAATAATATTAGCAACTACGCTTACCATAATTTTAAAACCAAAACTTAAGCAATTTAAAAACCACGGCTAATACCGTGGTTTTGTTTTAATCTTCATAATCGTTAAAATAATCTTTATTAAAAAATTCAGATAAAGTTATACCTGCGCCTTGACAAAATGCTTTAATTGTAGAAACTTTTGAGCATTTAGTTCTGCCTTTAATTAAGTCGTAAATTGCAGATGGCGACTTTCCTCCGTTTAACGTTGCTTCACATACGTTGATATTCTTTTCGTTACATACTTCTTCTATTCTTTTAATTATAGCGTCATTTATATTCATATAACCACCTTCGTGGAGTTCCGTATAGGTATTCCACGAAAATATTATATGTATTATTAAAAATATTATCTCGTGGAGTTCCACGATGTTGACTTTTTCAAACTTGTTTTATATAATATTACGGAATTCCACGATATTATAGGTAAGTATGAAAGTTTGCTTTATAGGTCATAGGTATATAGAAAATGCAGAAGCTGTCAAAAAATTATTAAAAGAAACTTTAGAAGTGGTAATAAAACAGGGAGTAAACACTTTCTATTTTGGTAGTAAGAGTGAGTTTGATGACTTAGCGTATGAAGTAGTTACTACTCTTAAAAAAAGCTATAATAATATTAAAAGGGTGTACGTAAGGTCGGCTTATCAATTTATTGAAAAGTTTTACGAAGAATATTTGTTAAAGTCATATGAAGAAACGTATTTCCCACCTAAAATAGAAAATGCAGGTAAAAGTTCATACGTAGAGCGCAATTTTGAAATGATAGATAATTCTACATATTGCATATTTTATTATAATGAAAATTATGTGCCATTAAAAAGGGGTCGATATCAACGCAATAGTGGAACTAAAGTTGCATATAAATATGCATTAAAAAAGAAGAAAAAAATTATAAATTTATATAAATAAATGAAAAAACGGCAAGAAAACTTGCCGTTTTTTTAGGTTTACAAATCGTCAGCATCTTGAACGGGCTTGCCGTCGTCGGCTATACCCGTATAACTGCCGTTAGGGTCAAAAGAAGAATAAAAATTGCGTTTTTTACTTTTTTTACCCATTATTTGCAGTTTTTAGTTGCTTTAGTACTTCTTGTAGCCTTAGCATCTTTAGTTTGCTGAGTTTTATTGTTTACCTTATTGGTAGTATTAGAATTAGTTTTAGTACTTTTCATAATTACCTCCTAAAACTATTATGTAACTAAAATTAAAGGTTATACAAAAATCGATAAAAATTTTACGCAATAAACGTTCTAAACGTATTTTTTAGGTCATAGCATATAACACCGATAGAATAAAGGAGTTAGTTATGAGTAGTGATAATTATTTAAAAATGGTAGAAATTCCCGTAGATACTTGCGACGTAATTGTAAAACCGTCGCGCCGTAAGAAAAAAGACGTTAAGCAAGAAGTTATTGAAATGGTAAACGACGACGTTATGGAAAAAAACGAAAAACCACGCCGTTTAACTAAAAAACCGTCAACAAAGTATAATAAAATTAAAAATAAAATTAAAAAAGTAACGCCTGTTGAAGACGAAACGGTTACAGTTAAAAGTAGTAGATTTGATATTATTTCCGTTCAAGTGGTTGCAATTTTCGTTTTAGTTATAGGTATAATTTTAACTAACGTATTTATTGAAGATAGTGGTATGAATAACCTACTTAGGTCAGTTTTTGGTACTGAAACGTCAACAATTTCTACTGCAACTTATTCTGAATTTGAACCACTTTTACCAAGTAAAACTGGTGAAGTTACACTTGAAAACGGCGTTATGACGGTTAGTGGTGGTAGCGTGTATTCTCCTTGCGACGGAGTTGTTGAAAGCGTAGAGCTTGACGGTGAAAAATACAACGTAACAATTCGCCATAGTAATTCTTTTACAACGCTTATTAAAGGTGTTGAATTATGCTATTTAAACGTTGGTGACGACGTGTATTCAAGTATCGCGCTTGGTTTTTCAAACGATGCGTTAGAAGTAAGTATGTTTAACGGCAATTTACTTATTACCGATTATTCTTTAACGGGCGATGAAATAATATGGCTCGTTTAAAAGTAACGGTACACCCGTTATTTTTCATATTTGGATTGTACTTTGCCTTAACTGGCAAAGTATTTTCTTTTTTAACGTTTACAATATCGGCAGGCTTGCACGAATACGGGCACTATTTAGCGTCTGAAAAAGCAGGGTATAAATTAAATAGAATAACGCTTATGCCGTACGGCGCCGTTATTTCGGGCGACCTAACTTCACTTAGTTATAAAGACGAGTGTAAAATTGCTTTAGCTGGCCCGTTAACCAACGCTATAATTGCGCTTTTTTGTATAGCGCTTTGGTGGTTTATTCCAGACGTTTACCCGTATACCGAACTTATAGTATTAGCCAACGTTTCTATTGCAATAATCAACCTATTGCCCGCTTATCCACTTGACGGTGGTAGGTTTTTATACGCTACTTTATGCTTAATTTTAAAAAGAAAAACTGCGCGAATAATAGTTAAAGGATTAGGTGTTTTGCTATCCGTTTTATTATTTGCGCTATTTGTATATTCGTGCTTTACAACTATAAATATAACTATATTATTTTTTGCTTTATTTATACTTTTTGGCGTGTTTTCACAAAGCAAAAGTAACCGTTACGTTAAAATTTATAGCGACTTTAGTTTAAACTTAACTAAGCCTAAATTAGTAAAACGAATAGCCGTTTCGGGCGATAGTATTATTAAAGATTTGTATTGCATTTTAAACGGAGAATATTACTACGAAATAATAGTGTTTTGTGGCAATAAAAAAACGGCTGTGCTTAGTGGCGAAAAACTTTTAAACGTGGTAACGTACTCTAACGCGTATATGAAAATTAAAGACGCCGTCAATTGTAGTTAAGGTTAAAATTAATTTGATATAACGGTATTTTATTGCATAATTAAAATTATTATGCTATAATAATCAAGGTATGAAAACTATTGACGAAATTTTATTAAGCGTTGAAAAACCAGCCAGATATATAGGTGGGGAATACGGCGAACGCGACGTAAAAGAAGAAAAATTTAATTTTTGTATTTGCTTTCCTGACGTTTATGAAGTTGCAACGTCAAATTTAGGCATACGTATCGTTCAAGAAGTTATAAATTCCGTTGAAGGAGCGTCGGCTGATAGATGTTTTGCGCCGTGGCGTGATTTTGGTATGGCGTTAAAAGAAAACGGTATACCACTTTATTCGCTTAACCTTAAAAAGCCGTTAAAAGATTTTGACATGCTTGGCTTTTCACTTCAATATGAAATGAGTTATACCACCATTTTATATATGCTTGACTTAGCAGGTATTCCGTTACTTAGTAAAGACCGTGACGAAAGTTACCCTATTATTCAAGGTGGTGGACCGTGTGCCGTTAACCCAGAACCCCTTGCCGACTTTTTTGATTTATTCGTTATAGGCGACGGGGAAGACAGTATGCGTGAACTTGCTACGCTTAAACTTTCGTGCAAAAGTAAAGAAGAGTTTTTACGTAAAGCAACAAATATTAAAGGGGTGTACGTTCCGTCACTTACATACCCAGTTTATGATGAAAACGGGGCAATAGTTAAGTTTAAAGGGGCAAAAGTTGAAAAAGCGTTCTGTTTAGATTTAGAAAACGCAACCTTTCCACACGTTCAACCGGTAGGCAATATCGAAGCCGTGCACGACCGTGCAGTTATAGAAGTTATGCGTGGTTGCTACCGTGGTTGTAGATTCTGTCAAGCAGGTTTTATCTACCGTCCGGTACGCCCAAGAAGTGTTGAAAACTTAACTAAAACGGCGTGCGACTTAATTAACTTTACTGGGTTTGATAGTTTAAGTATGAACAGTTTATCAACGGGCGATTATCCTAATTTACGTGAACTTTTATCATCGCTTGAAAGCAACTTGCCTGAAAACACTAAGGTGTCGTTGCCGTCGCTTAGAATTGATAGTTTTGAAGAATACTACGCTAAAGAAAGTAGAAAAAGCAGTTTGACTTTCGCGCCCGAAGCAGGTACGCAACGACTTCGCGACGTTATTAATAAAGATATTAAAACTGAAGAAATTTTATCAGGCGTTCAAAAGGCGTTCAACTTAGGTTACAGCGCAATAAAACTTTATTTTATGATGGGCTTACCAACCGAAGTTGATAGCGACTTAGAAGGTATTGCCGAAATAGTTGAACAAATTAGAAAGGTGTATAGTGAAAACCCTAAACGCCTTAGAAGTTTACGCATAAACGTAAGCGTATCAACTTTTATACCTAAGCCGTTCACTCCGTTTGCTTTTGAAAAGTTTATTAGTAAAGAAGAGTATCTTCACAAACTTGAAGTTTTGAAAAAACGTTTATTTATTCACGGCGTTTCGCTTAACTGGAACGACTATGAACTTTCGCTTTTAGAAGTTGCGCTTGCTCGTGGTGATAGAAAAATGGGCAAGGTAATTTTAAACGCGTTCAACAACGGTTCGTACTTTGATAGTTGGGGCGAATTTATAAACTACGAAAAATGGCTTAACGCTTTTGAAAGCGCTGGGGTTGATATAAATGCTTACACGCGTGAGTTTAGTGAAACTGAAACTTTAGCGTGGGACTTTATTGACATTGGCGTTACTAAAAAATTCTTGCTTAAAGAAAGGCACTTAGCGTATAACGAAAAGTGTTCTGGTGGTTGTCAAACTGGTTGCAAGGGCTGTGGGCTTAAAGGAAGGTGCAATTTAGTATGATACTTATAAAATACAGTAAATTACACGGCGCCGAATTTATCTCTCACCTTGATACTTTGCGTCATCTTGGCAAAATTGTTAGAAGAACGGGCATAAAAGTAAACTATTCTAACGGCTTTAACCCACATATGCTTATTTATATGAGTTCGCCTATTCCACTTGGTATGAAAAGCACAAGTGAACTTTGTTTAATTGACACAAGCGAAAGCGTTTTAGGGTTTAAAGAACTTTTTAACGAAAAATCGCCAAAGGGTATAAAGTGCGTTGAGGCGTACGAAACAACTAAAAAGGTTAACGTTGTGTCAGACGTAGAAAGTGCCGTTTATGAAATTACGGGGCTTAATAAGTTTGACGAAAACGAAATTTTAAGTTTAAATAGTTTTATAGTTGCCGATAAAAAGAAGGGTGAAAAGGAAGCGCGTGATAAAATTATATCGCTTTCGTGGAAAGACGACGTGCTTATTTGCAACTTTAAATTTGGTAACGATAATCTCCGTCCAGACGCGTTTATTGAAAAGGTTAAAGGGTTATACGGTGGCAATCACGTAACCGTAGTGAAAACGGGTGTTGTTTTCAAAGGCAATAAAACTTTAAAAGAATATTTAGAAATTTAACACGATATAGGAGTTACTTATGAAAAAAAGAAACAAAACTATCGCTCTTATCGCACACGATAATAAAAAAAGTGAAATAGTAAACTGGGCGCTTAAAAACAAAACTACGCTTGAAAAGTTTGACCTTTGTGGTACTGGTACTACTGCAAAACTTATTTCAGAGGCTACCGACCTTAAAATTAAGCGTTATCTTTCAGGCCCGCTTGGTGGCGACCAACAAATAGGTGCAAAAGTTGCCGAAGGCAAAATTGATATGGTAATTTTCTTTTGGGACCCACTTGAAAGCCAACCACACGACCCAGACGTTAAGGCTCTTTTAAGAATAGCCGTTGTTTACGATATTCCTATCGCAACTAATCGTGCTACTGCCGACTACGTTATTCACAGCGATAAAATCAATATGTAATAAAAAACCCGTAAAGCGAACTTTACGGGTTTTATTTTTTAATATTTTAGTACGGACCACTTGGGCTAGATATTGCCGTGTATTGAATAATACCAACGCGTTTATCGTTACTTGTGAACGGTAAAACTGGTTCTTCAAGTTCAGGTATTACGTCAATTTCGCCTGCAATATAGCGTTTAAGTGTTTTTTGGCAGTAAACTAAACGTTGTTTAAGTCCACCAATGCGTAAATGTTGAATGTCAAAACCAAACGGCTTGTTTTCAGTAAACCATTGATTTTCAAACGCAGTTAAAAAGGCTTCTAACTTTCTAAAAATTTTAGGGTAAACTACGTTAGCAATATTTTTAAGCGTTTCAACGTCTTTTTCAATATAAGCCTTTCTTGTTTTAATGCCTATTTCAGATTTTACTGAAAGCAAATCAGCAAGTGCGCTAGCCGATTTAAATACGTATTCGTATTCGCCTGCGTGTTTGCCGGCAGATTTTAACGTTTTAGTAAGTTTTTTATAATAATCGTCAGCACCGTCTAAGCAATAGTCGAAAAGGCCGATGAACGGGTCGTTGAAAATATCGTATTTACATTCTGTATCGTATTTATGTTTACGCGTATTAAGTTTATCAAGTTTCATAAACGCGTTGAAATCGCAACCGGTAAGTTCTTTGAACTTAGCCTTGATTGACGGCATGTTTTCATTACCGTTATAAAACTCTACTGCACATAAAAGGGCAGGTAAAATAGCGTAGAAAGAAGTTTCTGAACCACCGTCGCCCCACGAAGTGAAAAACACGTTAGAAACGCCGTTTTTTCTACAATCGCGCATAGCAGATTTAGTAAATTTAATAGAGCGTTCGTTATGAGGTGCAAAACCTTGCCAACGCCATAAACCACCGGCAAAACAAACTTTATCAGTTAAATACTTATGCATTTTAATGTAAGTATCGTAAATAACTTCAGGTTCGTTATAATAGTCCCAGTAGCAAAGGGTTACGTTTTCAGGAATAAGTGGCTTAATTTCGTCAAGTTTATTAAAGTCAACTTGTTTAAGGTTAAGCACGCCTTTTGAAACGGGGTGGAAGAACATATCCGACCAAATAGTACATTCGTAACCGTATTTATTTGCAATTTCTAAAACACGTTTTAAATGCTTGCTCATAATTTCGTTACGGTTTGTATAGCCGTGCTTTTGAAGGTATTTGCCTAAGCCAAGGTTAAACGCTTCGTCCATACCTATATGCGCGATATTAGTAGATAAGCATTCTTTAAACGTTTTGAACATTTTTTCAATAAATTCGTACGTTTTTTCTTCTTCGCAAAGTAAAATATTGTCGCAGTCGTTAATTTCGGCGTATTTAGGCCACTTAAAAATTTGGTCAAGGTGTGCTAACGTTTGAAAGCACGGAATAACCGTCATATTAATACTTTTACAGTATGCGTCAATTTCTTTAAGTTCGGCT
Source organism: Clostridia bacterium (assembly GCA_017628935.1). Taxonomy (GTDB): domain Bacteria; phylum Bacillota; class Clostridia; order Christensenellales; family Borkfalkiaceae; genus HGM11412. The sequence goes on from JAGBYC010000134.1 coordinate 10,041, forward strand.
TTAGAATATTTACCACGAAGATGGCCAAAATGTTCTTCGCCTTCAATTTCATACGTGTCTTCAAGATATAAATAGATGGCGTTGTAGCCAAACTTTTTTAAAAGGTCGCAATATTTTTTAAGTTCGCTAATTTTCATAACGGCGTTTCTTGAAAAGTCAAGCATAACGCCAAATTTAGTGTTAGACATAATTCTCCTTTACCGATTTTATAAAAAACGGTTTCTACGTTGTATTATATAATAATAACCAGCGTCGTTCAAGTGTTTTTTGAAAAAAACTATAATTTTTATTTTCGCTTGATTTACTTTAAATTTTTGAGTATACTAATTTATGGTAACGTGTTTTAATAACTTTTTAAAGCCCGTTTATAAGGAGTTTTATGGTAGATTGCTTTAACAAAAATATCGATAATTTAAAATTGAAAAAGTTATGGCTTTTTGATATGGACGGAACTATTTATTTAGAAAATAGTTTGTTTAAAAAGGTTAAAAATTTATTAAATTTTATAACTGAAAATGGTGGAAATTACGTTTTTATTACTAATAACTCATCAAAATCGGTGGCAGATTACGTTGAAAAATTAACGGCTATGGGTTTAAGCGTGAATGAAGAAAATTTCTTCACTTCATCTCAGGCGGCGGCGTTGTTTTTAAATAAAAACCACGCTGGCGAATTAGTATATGCGCAAGGCACAACTTCGTTTATTAACGAACTTAACAAAAACAACGTGTTAGTTACCACTAATTACGATGAAAACGCAAAAGTTATATTAGTTTCGTTTGACACTGAACTTACTAGCGAAAAAATACGCACTACTTGTAAAATGTTAACGAAGGTAAGCGCTACCTATTACGCCACTAATCCCGACTGGGTTTGCCCAGTTGATTTTGGCTATATTCCAGACTGTGGAAGTATGTGCGAAGGGTACTTTTTAGCAACGGGTAAACGCCCTGAATTTATAGGTAAACCGTCGCCTTTTATGGTTGACGAAGTTGTTAAAAAATACGGTGTTAATAAAAACGACGCAGTCGTTTTAGGCGATAGGCTTTATACCGATATTGCGTCGGGTGTAAACGCAGGGGTTGATACCGTTTTCGTTTTAAGTGGCGAAGGAACTTTAAAAACTTTAAATGAAAGCGAAGTAAAGCCAACTTACGTGCTTAACGGTGTGTGGGAAATTTTAGAATAATTTTACAAAATTATTACCTACTAAACGCAAAAAAATTAACGTTTAAACAAAAATTAAAAATTTTTACCAAATTTCTATTGAAAATTACTTTATAATATGTTATTATAAGATATATCAGCCTAAATGGGTATGCTTATTTAGTATATCACGGCTATCTATCGCATTTCTAAGGTTACAAACCAAAGGAGTTTTTATGAAAAAATCTTTTATTACTAAATTGTTAACCGCAATAACGGTTGTAGCAAGTTCTTTGTTTATAGGTACTGCTTGTGAACCAGAACATACTCACAATTTCGTTCCTACGGTAACTCCAGCAACCTGTACTGAATCTGGTTATACTACTTATAACTGTGAATGTGGCGAAGATTCGTATGTTGGCGATAACACTTCAGCGTTAGGTCACAATTATCAAAATTATGTTTCTAACAACGACGCTACTTACCTTCAAGACGGTACTGAAACTGGCAGATGTATTCGTTGTAACAGAACTCATACAAGAAATGACTCTGGTACAAAATTAGCATCTTCTTGGGAATTTGACGGTTTAGAAGAAGTAGAAGAAGACGAGGCTTATAAAGTAGACGGTAAACTTTCAAACGCAACTACTACTTACAATTTAGATGAAAAAATTGTTAAAGTTGGTTACACATACAAAGTGTTTAAAGGCGATGATGAGGTTACTGATTCTCAAGCGCTTCCACTTACTGAAGGTGAAAACGAATTTACCGTTAAAAACTACCTTAATGACGTTGAACAAGATACTTACGTGGTTACAATTTATCGTAAAAAAATGTTCACCGTAACTTTTGATACTAAAGGTGGTTCAACTATCGATTCTGTTCAAGTAGAAGAAGATGCTAAGGTTAGCGCTCCTACTGAACCTACAAAAACGGGTTACGTATTCTCTAGTTGGAATCACGTGTTTGAAACTCCTATTACAAGCAATATTACTATCGAAGCTAGTTGGAACGCAGGTATCGTTAATTATACGGTAGAATATTACTTAGAACAATTAGACGGAACTTTCGTTAAAGCTGACGCTGAAACTGAAACTAAACAAGGCACTACCGGCGCATCGGTAACTGCAGTTCCTAAAACAACTATTAACCACTTCACGTTTGATGAAAATAACGCAGAAAACGCTCTTACTGCAACTGTAAATGCAGACGGTTCAACAGTATTTAAAGCTTACTTTGCACGTAATAGTTATACAGTAACTTTCAAAGACGGTGAAGCAACACTTAAAGAAGAAACTGTTAAATACGGCGCAAGTGCAACTGCACCTACTCCTACAAAAGATGGTTATACGTTAGGTTGGGACGTTGCGTTCGATAACGTTGCCGGCAACCTTACTGTAAATACCGAATGGACTCCAAAAACAGACACTCCATACGTAGTAGAATATTATTTAGAAAGATTAGACGGAACTATCGTTAGAAATTCAATTGATAATTTCAAAGGCACTACTGACGCTACCGTAGAAGCTGATACAACCGTAGCGTTTGCCGGCCAAACTTTTGATGCAAACAACGAACTTAACGTTCTTAGCGCAACTGTAAAAGCAGACGGTTCAACAGTTCTTAAAGTTTACTATACTCGTAACAGCCATACAGTAACGTTTAGCTTTACTGAAGGCGAACTAGTTGGTGGTGATTTAGTTCAAACTGTTAAATACGAAGGTGATGCAACTGCTCCTATCGTTAAGAGAGACGGTTACGACTTAAGTTGGGACGCATCTTACTCACACGTAACTAGCGACCTTACTATAAACGCTGTATGGACTGCTAAAACTGATATCGCTTACAAGGTTGAATATTACTTAGAAAAATTAGACGGAACTTTTGAAAAAGCTGATACTCAAAATAAACAAGGCACTACTGACGCTACCGTAGAAGCTGATACGACCGTAACGTTCGACCACTTCACGTTCGACGCAACTAAAGATGAAGAACTTAGCGCGACTGTAAATGCAGACGGTTCAACAGTTCTTAAAGTTTACTATGCTCGTAACAGCTATACAGTAACTTTCAAAAACGGCGAAGAAACAGTTGAAGAAACTGTTAAATATGAAGGTAGTGCAACTGCACCTACGCTTACTAAAACTGGTTACGACTTAAGTTGGGATATAGAATTCATAAACGTATCTAGCGATATTACAGTAAACGCTGTAAGGACTGCTAAAACAAATATCGCTTACAAGGTTGAATATTATTACGAAAATCTAGACGGTAATTATGATAAATTAGCTACTGAAAATAAACAAGGCACAACTGATACAGAAGTAACTGCTGACGTTGAAGTAGGTAATAAACCTCACTATACGTTTGATGAAGATAACGAACTTAACGTTCTTACTGACGACGCGTTAAACGGCGACGGAACAACCGTGCTTAAAGTTTACTATAATCTTAACGAATATACCGTTAAATTTACTGTAAAAGAAAGAGAAGGCGAAACGGTTGAAACTGTTAGCCAAAACAATATGAAATACGGCGCTACGTTAACAAGTCCTACTTACAAAGTAGAAGGTTATATTGCCGTATGGACTAACGTAAACTGGGACGCAGAAGTTGTTGACGGCGTTATCAATTTCTATACTGAAGCATGGCGCGTTACAGGTGATAACTTCTACACAGTTAAAACTTATAAAGAAAGTGAAGACGGTGTATTTGATGAAATTTCATCTCAAGTTGTTGAAA
>JAGBYC010000135.1 GCA_017628935.1 Clostridia bacterium
AAAAGGGGCTTACACCTATCGAATTTATTAACCCACTTGTTGACGGGCTTAAAGAAATTTGGTCTAATCTTGACGTTTCTTACGATAAATTTATTCGCACTACTGACGATTATCACGTTAAAGGCGTTCAAACTATTTTCAAAAAGTTATACGATAAAGGCGAAATTTATAAATCAGAATACGAAGGTTGGTATTGTACGCCTTGTGAATCTTTCTGGACTGAATCGCAACTTGTTGAAGGTAAGTGCCCAGACTGTGGCAGACCAGTTCAAAAGGGTAAAGAAGAAAGTTACTTCTTCCGTCTTTCAAAGTATGCTGATAGAATTTTAAAACTTTACGAAGATAACCCAGAATTTTTACAACCTAAGTCACGCGTGAACGAAATGGTAAATAACTTTATTAAACCAGGTCTTCAAGACTTATGCGTATCACGTACTACGGTAAACTGGGGTATTCCTGTAACGTTTGATGAAAAACATACCGTTTACGTTTGGCTTGACGCGTTAACTAACTATATTACGGCGCTTGGTTACGGTAGTGACGACGAAAGTTTATTTAATAAATACTGGCCTGCTAACTTACAAATGGTAGGTAAAGAAATAGTGCGTTTCCACACTATTATTTGGCCTGCAATTTTAATGGCTTTAGATATACCTGTTCCTAACCAAGTTTACGGCCACGGCTGGCTTTTAATAGGTGGCGATAAGTTAAGTAAAAGTAAGGGTGAAAACATTAAAACTGAAATTACCGACCCTAAAGAATTAGTTGACCGTTACGGTTCAGACGCGTTAAGATACTTCCTTCTTCGTGAAATTCCGTTTGGTAACGACGGCGTTTATACTAACGAAAGTTTATTAAAACGTATCAACGGCGACCTTTCTAACGACCTTGGTAACTTAGTATCGCGTACTACTGCTATGATAAATCAGTATTTTGGTGGCGTTTTACCTACGCCTAGCGATTATACTGAACTTGATAACGAAGTTATCGCTTTAGCAAACGCTACGTTTGAAAACGTTAAAAAACAAGTTGAACTTATCGACGTGCCGTCTGCACTTGCTGAAATTTTCAAACTTGTTCAACGTGCAAACAAGTATATTGACGAAACTGAACCTTGGAAGATTTCAAAAATTCCTGAAATGAACGCGCGCTTAGGTACGGTAATGTACGTATTAAGCGAATGTATTAGAATTAGCGCAATTTTATTAAAACCGTTTATTACTAAAGCGCCTAATAAAATTTTAGCCTTTTACGGTGTTAACGGCGAAAATGAAACTACTTTTGCTAACGCTTACTTTGGCGTATTAAAAGCAGGTATTACCGTTCAACGCGCTGAACCAGTTTTCCCAAGAATTGACGTTAAAAAAGAAATTAGTGAAATTGAAAAAATGATGACTGAACGTCATAAAATGGAAAAAGCAAAACAAAAAGAACTTGAAAAGGTGAACAAAGTGGAAGAAATTAAAGAAGTTAAAGAAGAAATTACTATTGACGAATTTTTCAAAACTGAACTTAAAGTTGCCGTTGTAAAAGACTGCGTTAAGGTAGAAAAATCTTCTAAATTATTAAAACTTACTCTTGACCTTGGCACAGAAGAAAGAACGGTAGCGTCTGGCTTACAACAATATTACGCTCCCGAAGAACTTATCGGTAAAAAGGTAGTGCTTGTTTCTAACTTAAAACCTGCTAAACTTTGTGGCGTTGTATCGCAAGGTATGGTACTTTGCGCAGAACACGACGGTAAAGTTGTAATTATTACGCCTGACGGAGACCTTCCTGCAGGTTCTATCGTAAGCTAATGTTTATAGATACTCACGCGCATTTAACTGATAAAATTTACGACGCTAATCTTGATGAAATTCGCGCTAATTACTTAAGTAAGGGCGTAGAAAAGATTATTGTTGTAGGATACAATTTATCTTCAAGTATAAAGGCGTACGAACTATCAAAAAGGTATAGCGAAGTTTATTTTGCCGTTGGCGTTCACCCAAGTGACGCTAAGTTTTATAACGACGAGGCTGAAAAAACTTTTATAAGTTTATCTAAAGATAATAAATGCGTAGCAATAGGCGAAATAGGGCTTGATTATCATTATGAAAATATTGATAAAGACGTTCAAAAAAGGGTGTTTATACGCCAGCTTGAATTAGCAAACGAACTTAACTTGCCCGTTATTTTGCATACGCGTGACGCGTGTGGCGATACCGTTGAAATTTTAAAAAGTAATAGCGCGTTATTAAAAAACGGATTTTTAATGCATTGTTTTAGCGAAAGTAAAGAAGTTGCTAAAGAGTTATTGCCACTTGGTGCATACTTTGCTTTTGGTGGAGCAATTACTTTTAAAAACGCTAAAAAACAAGAAATTATAGCGTCTATACCTAAAGATAGGTTGTTTGCTGAAACTGACGCGCCTTACCTAACCCCAGTTCCTAAACGCGGGCAGGTAAACGCACCCGAAAACGTAGTTTACGTATATGAGTTTATGGCAAACGTTTTAGGTGAAAGCGTTGAAAATTTAAAAGCGCAGTTTAGTAAAAACTTAACCACGCTTTTTAAAGGCAGAATATAATTTAAAACGGTATATTCTAAAAATTTTATATGTATGCCGAACATTTAGTTCGGCTTTATCATAGGTTGATTTTTCGTACTTTACGCTATATAGCGTAAGTATACGTAGTAATAGTTTACTAATAAAAGGTAAAAATATTTATGGACGCTATAAAAGTTTTACGTAATAAAAATTTTAAATTTAATAAAAAATACGGTCAAAACTTTTTAACCGACCAAAATTTACTTGCCGATATAGTTAGTAAATCTGGCGTTACGCCTAACGACGTTGTTGTTGAAATAGGCGTTGGTGCAGGCACTTTAACGGCTGAATCTGCCAAAGTTGCTAAAAAAGTTTACGGCTATGAAATTGATACGTCGCTTAAACCTATTTTAAAAGAAACGTTGGCTGGCTACGATAACGTTGAAATAACGTTTAAAGATATTATGCAAGAGCCTATTAGTGAACTTGAAAGTAAAATAGGTGAGGAGTATATCGTTATAGCAAACTTGCCGTACTATATAACTACGCCTATTATTATGCTTTTTATTGAAAAGGCTAAAAAGTGTAAAGCAATTGTCGTAATGGTGCAAAAAGAAGTTGCTGAAAGGTTGTCGGCAAAATCTTCGTCGTCAGACTACGGCACTATTACCGTTTCAGTTAATGCCGTTGCCGATACTGAAATTATAAAATACGTAGGACGTGAAATGTTTTTGCCTCCACCAAACGTAGATTCGGCAGTTATAAAAATGGTTATAAACCGCAATAAATATAATATAACTGATGAAACGGCTTTCAAAAAACTTATTAAAAACAGTTTTTTAATGAAACGCAAAACTTTTGTAAATAACGTTATTAAAAGTTACAATATATCGCGCCAAGAAGTTGAAGATATTTTAAACGGGCTTAACTTAAACGCCAACTGTCGCGCTGAAGATTTAACTGTTGAAGATTTTATTAAATTAAGTGAAATTATCAAATAACTAATTTTATTAGGCGTTTTATTAGGCATTTTGCCTATTATTTAAAAATTATTTAATAAATAAAGACATTTTGTAAAAATTGTGTTAAAATTATACTATTAAAACAAATTTTGTTTCAAATAAGGAGTTTTATGTACGTATTATTTACTGATACTGATAACGATATTACACCGTCAATAGCAAAAGAATACGGCTATAACATAATTAGTATGCCATATTCTATTAACGGGGAAGACGTTTATCCTTACGAAGATTTTGAAGAGTTTAATGGTGATGAGTTTTATACTTTATTACGTAACGGGGTTATTCCTAAAACGTGTTCAGTTAACTATCAACGCTATATTGAATATTTTGAACCTTTCTTTAAAGAAGGCAAAGATATTTTATACGTACACTTTTCTGAAAAATTAAGTGGCACTTTTTCCGTTATGGCAAAAGCACTTGAAGAACTTAAAGAAAAATACCCTGAAAGAAAGTTTTATTCTATC
>JAGBYC010000136.1 GCA_017628935.1 Clostridia bacterium
ACCACTATTTTTAATTTTGTTCATATAGCCTTCAAGTATGTACGACGCGGCAATTTTATCAATTACCGTTTTTCTATCGGCGCGCCTTACGTCAGCTTCTAATAAAACGCGTCTGGCTTCTAAAGTTGTAAATCTTTCATCTTCAGTAACGATAGGAATATTAGTATTTTTTTTAAGTTCTTCAATAAAACTTAAAGTTTTTGCAGTTTGCTCGCTTTCGCTACCGTCAAAATTTACCGGTAAACCACAAACAATGGTTGTTGCATTGCGTGACGATGCAAGATTGCATAAATACTCAACGTCTTTTTTAAAGTTTTTACGGAAATAAGTTTCATAAGGTAACGCCATTTGCATAAATGGGTCGCTAACCGCAATACCTATACGCTTATCGCCTATATCAAACGCTATGTACGACATTAAAATTATACCTACTTGTTTTTACGTTAGACAAATATACATTAGTGCCCATGATATTATAACATAAATAAATTGCATTTTCAATCGTTTAACTAAATTTTATAATGAATATTATAACCATTTTTTTAGTTTTTGAAGTAATTATAGTATATTTTTTAACTTTTTACGCAAAGTAATACCAAGTAGAACTTATCTACTATAAGGAGAAATATGGAACTTAAAATTTTTTTAGTAGGCATTTTAGCCGGTATGGTTGGTGGCGCTATTATAGTTGCCAACTCTAATAAAACAAGAAAAACCATTCAAGACGCACAAGAAAAAGTAATGGAAAAGGCTGAAGAAATTGCTAAAACTTGCAAAAAGCAAAGTAAAAAGCAATCATCAAGCGAAGTTGAGTAATATATATTTACTTATAAAAAAGCGAAGACGTTTGTCTTCGCTTTAACTTTATTATTTGAGTTTTTCAACAAGGCTAACAAGTAAATTAACTACTTTATCAACTTCTTCAAAAGTGTTGTGTCTAGAAAAAGTAAATCTAATACTGCTTTTTGCATCTTTTTCGCTTAAACCCATTTCAATAAGCGTTTTAGACGGGTCGATAGAACCTGCCGAACACGCTGCGCCAAGTGACGCGCACACTCCGTTTAAGTCTAAATTAAATAAAAGCGCCTCACCACTAATACCTTTAAATAAAATATTAGCGTTGCCTGGCAAACGATTATCAAGCGTGCCGTTAACCGACGCTATATCGATATTTTTAAGCGTTTTTTCAATAAAGGCGTTTCGTAACGATAAAACGTAGTTATAGTCAGTTTCTAACGTTTCACGGCTTAATTTAAGCGCAGTTGCTAAACCTATTACACCTGCAACGTTGCTTGTTCCAGCACGGCGCGCCCTTTCTTGATGACCACCAGTAATTATGCTACCTATTTTTACACCGTTTTTAATGTAAGTAAAGCCAACGCCCTTAGGCCCTTCAAACTTATGCGCAGAGCAAGAAATCATATCGGCGTTTAACTCTTTAACGTTTACGTTAAAATACGGAATATATTGAACGGCGTCAGTAAAAGTATACGCACCGAATTTTTTAGCAATTTCAAACACTTCTTTAACGGGTTGAATAACGCCAGTTTCATTATTAGCAAGCATTAAAGCAACTAAAAAAGTGTCGTTATCAATTTCACGTGCAAAATCTTCAACACTAACTACACCGTTTTTATTAGGTTTAATTTTTACCACTTTAACACCTAACAACTCTAAATCTTTTAAAGTTTCAAGCATTGCAGAGTGTTCTATTGAAGAAACTACTATTTTGTTTTTATTGCCCCTAACGGCTGAAAAACCACGTAACGCCCAGTTGTCACCTTCCGTTCCACCCGACGTAAAGTAAATTTCGTTAGCGTCAGCATTTATTAATTTGGCAACAGTGTCACGCGCGTCGTCTAACCCCTTAACTGCTTGTCTACCTAAAAAGTGCGTAGAGTTAGCGTTGCCGTAAACTTCAGTTAAGTACGGCGACATTTTTTCTAAAACGTTAGCGTTAAGTTTAGTTGTAGACGCGTTGTCTAAATAAATAACGTTACTCATAAATTCCTTAAAAAAATTTAGTTTTTAGTAAAACCTTATTAAAGTAATAACATTATAACACACTAAACTAACTACTGGCAACCGTATAAATACTAAATAATAAAATTATTCTGCGTTTAAAAGATTAACGCTATCAAAATAGTTTACTGCTAAGGGATTATAACACCTACCCCTTTCACTAATTATTTCAACTATTATTTCTTTTATTAAGTTAGGTTGATTTTTTAAAGCGTTACGATATTTGTTTTGTTAGCGAAGTGCAAGTTTATCGTTGCCGTTTGCTAATTCATAAACGCTTTTTCTAACCGATTTACCTAACGTTTTATTTATTAAAACGGTTTTTATTACGCTTTTAGTTTCAGCACGCGTAAATTCTTCAATAAACGCAGGCTTAAGTGACGACGGAATACAAATATCGTCAAAAAACTTTTGCTTATTACCTACTAATTTATAATAAAAATTTCTAATACTGCCACTTGCTTTGCCGTGCTTTTTAGCAAAAGCATTAAACACGGTGGTTAAACTTGCTCCGTTTTCTTTAGCCGTTTTACATTTAAAAATAAGGTCGTTAATATCTTTTTGAGTAAAATTTTTCATAAAATCCTCCGTTCAAATAAATTTTAGACGGATTTATAAATTATAATACATACCAAGGGTAATTTTTAAATAAAATTAAATATGAAGGTTTATTTTTATAGTGAAATTTTGTGTTACGTAAAAATTGATTGTAACTACGTAGGCATAGTTGATAAAAACTACAACTACTTAACTTTATTTGGCAACGAACTTATTGAGTTTACGCCTAAAAACCACGCGTATTTACCTTACGCAACTACACTTGACGGCGAAAAGGATAACTTAATTAAGTTTTACGACGGATATTTATTTGTTCCTAAATTCGTTAAGGTAAGAAATTTACCGTATAAACTAATTTTGCAAAAATGTTATCACGATAAGTTTACTTTAACCGTTGTTACCGACGGGGCTATTAAGTTTTATTTAGAAGGAGTGTTTAACGCTACCGACGAACTACCCTTTTTACCAGTTGATATTGATTTTAAAATTGTTAATAATTACGTTTTTATAATTTTTAAAAATAAAAAGCACGCTATTTTCGTATACGATATACACGGAACGCTGTGCTTTAAAAATATTGCTGATAATTATGAAATTGATAAAGAATTAAAAATTTACATTTTTAACGGTGATTTTTGCCCGTTAAATTATAACGTTTATTACACATTTGATACGCCTTTTAGCGTTACAAAAACCGAAATTATTAGCTATGAAACAACTAACTTTTTTACTCCTTATATGTTTTTAACTTTATTAAAAAACGGGGTTAGCATAAAAGATTTTTTAACAAACGACCTGATTTTACGCGAAAACGAATTAAAAGATTTTATAGGCAATTTTACAACTGTTTTGCTACCACTAAACAACGAAGTGGGAAAAGTTTTGTGCCTAAACAATAATGAAATTAAACATCTAAAATTCGTTATTTTAAACGACAAAATTACCAACATATTTATCGACGATTAATTAAATTGTTAAAGGGATAGAAACAATTTGGCAAAGCACGAAAAAAGGCAGGTCACAATTAACCTTGTTGGTTATTGTGGACTGCCTTTCTTGGTAAATATATTAAATAAGTTAACGGTTTAGAAACAAGTAGAACAAGGCTCGCAAAGGTAAAACGCTGAAACTCACCTTTTTGGTTGTTGTGGACTGCCTATTTTGGTAAATA
>JAGBYC010000137.1 GCA_017628935.1 Clostridia bacterium
GACTTTAAAAAATTAGGCATTACTTCGCAAGAAGAGCTTATCAAACATTTTCCTAAAAACTACATAGATTTAACAAGGGTTACTCCTATCAAGTACGCGTATAATAACGAGTACGTTTTAACCGTGGCAAAAATTATCACCGAACCTACCGTTTCAATGTGTGGTAGAGTTAGGTTTGTTAAAACTCATTGTGCGCAAGATACGGACACTTTTAGCGTTGTATGGTTTAATCAACCGTATGTTGCAGACAAGCTTAAACGCGATAAAGAGTATTTCTTTTACGGGCGTGTAACTAATAAATTCGGCGTTGTTTCAATGACTAATCCGTCGTTTGAAGAGGTTGATAGAAACTATAATTTAAAAGGTATAGTGCCCGTTTATTCGCTTAGTGGTAACCTTAGCCAAAGTTTAGTAAAATCGCTTACCTTAACTGCTATAAAGCAACTTCAACCTGAAAGCGTTATACCTGATAATTTACAACGTAAGTATGCGTTGTCGTCACTCACTAAAGCGTATTACGACGTGCACAACCCACCAAGCGAAAAGGCGTTAGCGTTGGCGTCAGAACGTATTGCGCTTGAAGAGTATTTTTCATTGATTTCAGCCTTTAAAGTTATAAAAGGGGATAAAAAGAACTTAAGAATTAACAAATATAATATAAAACCTACCGAATTAAAAGAATTTACAAATAGGTTTTCTTTTGAATTTACTCCTGGTCAAAAGCAAGCCGTTAACGATATTTATGCTGATTTAACTGGCGATACGGTTATGAATAGGCTTCTTCAAGGCGACGTTGGTTCGGGTAAAACTGCAGTATCTTGCACGGCAATTTATATGGCGTGTAAAAGTGGTCATCAAGCCGTAGTATTATCTCCAACAGAAGTTTTAGCACGCCAAAATTACAACGTTATTAAGCGTTATTTAAAAGAGTATAATATAGCCTTTTTATCTGGTAGCACCCCGGCGAAAGAAAAAACTGAAATTAAACAACGTTTAGAACTTGGCACTATCGATATAGTTGTAGGAACTCACGCCGTTTTACAAGACGACGTTAAGTTTTACGATTTAACTTTGTGTGTATGTGACGAACAACAACGCTTTGGCGTAGCACAACGTTCTGCGCTTAAAGGTAAGGGCAAGTCAACTGATATTTTAGTTATGAGTGCAACGCCTATTCCACGTACGTTATCACTTATTTTCTACGGCGACCTTGATATTTCAACAATTAGCGATAAACCCGTTTCACGCGCTGAAATTAAAACAAGTATTGTTCCTGACCGTAAGTATAAAGATATGTTAGGCTTTATTGAAAAGGAAGTTAGCCTTGGGCATCAAGCGTATTTCGTTTGTCCTAAAATTGAGGGTGACGAAGAAGGTACGGTTATGAGCGTAACCGAACTTTACGAAGAACTTACTTCGCTTTTACCTAACCTTAAAATCGGCTTATTACACGGCAAAATGAAAGATAAAGATAAAACTGCCGTTATGCAAGATTTTAAAGATAAAAAGTACGACGCGCTTGTTTCAACAACGGTAATTGAAGTAGGGGTTGACGTTCCAAACGCGTCGGTTATGGTAATTTATAACGCTGAAAGGTTTGGTTTGTCGGCGTTACATCAACTTCGTGGTCGTGTAGGTAGGTCAGATATTTTAAGTTATTGCTTTTTGTTAATGGGTAACGAAACTGAAACGGCTAAAGAACGCCTTAACGCTATTAAAAATTTAAGCGACGGTTTTAAAATTAGTGAACTTGACTATGAAATGCGTGGTAGTGGCGACTTTTTGGGCGAAAGGCAAAGTGGTAAAACTCTAACTGAACTTGGCAATTTAAAATATCCTACAAGCGTAATTTTCTTCGCTAAAAGTTTAAGTGACGAGGCGTTTAGCGATTCAAGTAATATTGAAACACTTAAAAAATTAGCCGAAACAAGATATAACGAACTTAAAAACGTAACGTTAAACTAAAAAGCAAACGGTTTACATTTTTTATAAATTTTTTTAAAAAAGTGCTTAAAATCGCTTGCTTTTTATTTTTATATTTGGTATATTATTTAAGCAATCGCGAAAACGGGAGTTTAGCTCAGTTGGGAGAGCGTCTGCCTTACAAGCAGGATGTCACAGGTTCGAGCCCTGTAATTCCCACCACGTTTGCGGGAGTAGCTCAGTTGGTAGAGCACTGCCTTGCCAAGGCAGTTGTCGCGGGTCCGAGTCCCGTTTCCCGCTCCATTATAAAAAAAGCACCACAAC
>JAGBYC010000138.1 GCA_017628935.1 Clostridia bacterium
AATAAATATAGCATATATTTAAATGCAAATAGGTGTAAAATGAACGTAGAAAGAATTAACGAACTTGCTAAAAAATCTAAAACGGTTGGCCTTACTGAAGAAGAAAAGGTTGAACAAGCTAAACTTCGTAGAGAGTATCTTGATGCAATTCGTAATAGTATAGTAGGTCAATTAGGCTCGCCTGAAGAATATAAAAATCAAAAATCTAAAAATTAAAAATAATTTCGATATAATTCAGTCAAAAATAAAACTTTATAAAGAATTAAACGAATTGTTGCGTAAAAACAAATACGAACTTAATTTAAACCAAGCCGAAATTAAAGAAAAGCGCAAAAACTATTCGTATTTTGATAAAGATAAGTATAATGAAGAAATTTCAGCCTTAAATAAAAAGCGCGATGAAATTAAAAAACAAATTTCTATCTTAAAAAAAGAAATCAAACTTACTTATCAAGACGCTGAAAAAATGATTTTCGACGGCATTAAAGAAAATTACAGCGAAATTTACGAACGTCAACTTTCAAGGCTTTACGGTACTCACGTTGAAATTATCGTTAAAAAAGTTGGTGATATTTTCGATGAAGAAACGTGCTATGCCGACGGTATGGTTGTAACGCACGATAAACTCCAACACGGCAAAGTGTTAAAAACGTATTCGTTTGGTATTCGTGATACCGATAACAATTATATGGAAAAAAAGGCGCGCGTAGAATTTTGCGTTTATACTAAAGCGCATAAAGCGGGCGATTTAATTCCGTACAATCCGTTATTACTTGCTAAACGCAAAATTATTAAAGTAAAATATAAAGAAGAGGAAATTTTGTGAAAAAGTATAAAATGTTAGTTTCCGATTTTGACGGAACTTTATCAGCAAGCAGTGAAAATATAATATCTAAACCTAATCTTGACGCTATTAACGACTTTATTAAGCGTGGTGGCGTGTTTGTCGTTTGCACGGGCAGATGTACTTCGGGAATTTTGCCAGAACTTACTAAGCAAGGGTACGAGGGTTTGTTTGCTTCGTATAACGGTGCTGTAATAGGCGATGCTAAAACTGGTAAAATTATTTTCAGAAAAGCAATTCCTAACGACGTTTGCGTACGTTTTTTAAAGTTTTGTGAAGAAAACGGCATTAACGTTCAAACTTACCCTAACGACGTATTAACTATCAATAATTATAACGAATTTACCGAGTGGTATTTAACTTACAATAAAATTAAATACAACGTTGTTGATTGTTTAAGCGATTATTTTATTAAAACTGGTTGCGATTCGGCAAAATTTGTTGTGAACGGTAATAAAGAGTTGTTAGAAAAATGGCTTCCGTTAGCAACCGAAGCGTTGCCTGAATGTAACGTAGTTAGGGCAAATAATAGGCTTATTGAAATTACTTTAAAAGGCGTATCAAAAGGCTCGGCAGTTGGCGTTCTTAGTGAAATTTTTAACGTTAAAGTTGAAGATACTATTGCTATCGGTGACGCTGGTAACGATATTTCAATGATAAAATCTGCAGGGTTAGGTATTGCCATGGGCAACGCCCCCGATTTTGTTAAATGTGAAGCCGATTTTATAGCGCTTGACGTGAACGAGGATGCAATAAAGGATGTAATTATGAAATTCTGTTAAAGGGCTATAAAGGCTTATAAACTTCGTTATGCTTTGTTTCTATAAAAATTTATGTCTGCAATAACCAAAAAGGTTAATTGCAACCAAAAATTTTTATGAGCCTCGCCTAACTTGTTTCTAATCCTTTAATAACATATAAAATATTTGCCAAAATAGGCAGTCCACAATAACCAACAAGGTTAGTTTCAGCGTTTTACCTTTGCGAGCCTTGTTCTACTTGTTTCTATCCCTTTAATAATTTAATTAATCGTCGATAAATATGTTGGTAATTTTGTCGTTTAAAATAACGAATTTTAGATGT
>JAGBYC010000139.1 GCA_017628935.1 Clostridia bacterium
CACGGTATGAGTCAACGTGGTGGTAGCGTAGTAACTTACCTTAAATACGGCGAAAAAGTTCACTCTCCTATAATTGATAAGGGCGAGGCAGACGTTATTTTGGCGTTTGAAGAACTTGAAGCGTATCGCGCTCTTCCTTTCCTTAAAAAAGATGGCAAAATTATAGTAAACACTCAAAATATTAATCCTATGCCAGTAATTACTGGTGTTGCAAAATACCCAGATAATATAGTTGAAAAACTTAAAGTAGCAGGTGAAGTTACGTCAGTTGACGCGTTAAGTTTAGCAACAAAAGCAGGTAACATTAAGTCGGTTAACGTAGTTTTAATAGGTTTATACGCTAAAAATAGCGGTATTTCGTATGAAAAGTGGATTGAAACCATTAAGGCAACCGTTCCACCTAAATTCTTAGAAGTTAACTTAAAAGCCTTTCAATTAGGTTATTCGTACTAAGCAACTTAAATTTAACTTTAAAATTTTTACTTAAAGAAGGTATACTAAAATGAACTCGTATTATTTTCAGCCTGAAATTGAAACTTTAAGCCGTGCTGAACTTGAAAAAATACAAAGTGAAAAACTTGTTTGGCAAGTAAAACGCACGTACGAAAACGTTGAATGTTTCCGTAATCGTATGGACGAAAAGGGCTTAAAGCCAGAAGATATTAAAGGAATTGAAGATTTACATAAACTTCCTTTCGCGTATAAAAAAGACTTACGCGATTATTATCCATACGGCTTATTCGCAACCCCACTTTCTGAAATTAAGCGCGTGCACGCGTCTTCAGGAACAACTGGTAAGCGTATAGTTGTAGGATATACTGAAAACGACCTTAAATTATGGGGAAAGTGCGTTGCACGTATTTTAACTGCTGCAGGCCTTACTAAAAACGACGTTGTTCAAGTGTCGTTTGGCTACGGGTTGTTTACGGGTGGTTTAGGTTTAAATGCCGGCGTTGAAGAATTAGGCGCAACGGTAATACCTATGTCGTCTGGTAACACGGCGTTACAAATTCAAACTATGATTGATTTTGGCGCTACTTGTTTATGCTGTACGCCTTCTTATGCGTTATATTTAGCAGAAGAAATTGAAAAACTTGGCGTTAAAAATCAACTTAAACTTAAAGCAGGTATTTTTGGCGCAGAACCTTGGACTGAAAGTATGCGTGCCGAAATTGAACAAAAACTTGGCATTAAGGCATACGATATTTACGGTTTAAGTGAAATTATGGGTCCGGGTGTATCTTACGAATGTGAATGCCAAGCAGGTATGCATATTTGTGAAGATAACTTTATTGCCGAAATTATCGACCCTGAAACTTTAGAAGTTTTACCTTACGGGCAAGAGGGCGAACTTGTTTTCACAACTATCACTAAAGAAGGTTTCCCTGTAATTAGGTATAGAACGCGTGATATTTGTTCGCTTAACGCAGAGCCTTGCAAGTGTGGTAGAACGCATATTCGTATGAACAAACCTCAAGGTAGAACAGACGATATGCTTATTATCCGTGGCGTAAACGTCTTCCCATCACAAATTGAAGAAGTTTTACTTAACGTTTCTGGTGGCGAAATTACACCTAACTATCAAATTATAGTAGACCGTGTAAGCAACAACGATACCTTTGACGTTAACGTTGAAATGAGCGAAACTTTCTTTGCCGACGATATGAAGTCGATTGAAAAGTATGAAAAATTTATTGCTGAAAAACTTAAATCGACGCTTGGTATCGGCGTTAAAGTGCACCTTGTAAACCCTAAAACTATTACGCGTAGCGAAGGTAAAGCAAAACGCGTTATAGATAATCGTAAATTACGTTAAGGAGGCATAATATGTATATAACTCAAGTTTCAGTTTTCGTTGAAAATAAATTTGGTCGTTTAAGCGAAATTTTAAACGAACTTAGTGAAAATAATATAAATATTCGCGCTCTTTCAATTGCCGAATCAAGTGAATTTGGCATTTTACGTATGATTGTAGACGATACGGAAAAAGCAAGCAAAGTTTTAAAGGAAAGTGGCGTTATTGTAAAAACGTCGCAAGTTATTGCAATTGATATTGACGATACTCCAGGTTGCCTTGCTAAAATTGTAGAAAAACTTAAAAACGGTGGCGTTTCAATTGAATATACTTACGCTTTCGTTGCAAAAGAAGAAAATTCGGCAAAAGTAGTTTTAAGAGTAGATAATACCGAAAAAGCTGAAGAAATTTTAAAAGCATAAAATTTATTTACAAGCCTTAACCTAACTAATTATAAAAATCGTTTTTACTAATGGAGAAAATATGAAAGCATACGTTAAAGATTTTATAATTAAATTACTTGCATTAATCGTAGTAATTTCTACTACGTTACTTATAGGCGTGGCTTGTAAGAAAGAAGACCCAACTCCACCACCACACGTATGCAGTTATTCTATTAAAACAGTTGTTAGTCCTACGTGTACCGAGCAAGGCTACACTTTATACGAGTGTACTTGTGGTAAGAATTATAAAGATAATTTCGTTGATATGTTAGGTCACAACACTCACGAAGAAAAAGTAAACGAAATTAAAGCAACTTGTACAACTGGTGGTAGTTACGATATCGTTATATATTGTGACGTTTGTAACGAAGAAATAAATCGCAATACTATCGAGGTTAAAAAACTTGGCCATAATTTAAGCGAATACGTATCTAATAACGACGCTACTTGTTATCAAAACGGCACTAAAACTGCAACTTGTAAACGTACGGGTTGTAATTATAGTAAAACGGAAACTGACGATGGTAGTATGCTTAGCCATAATTACCGTAAAACGGTAATTTTACCTACGTGTACCGAACAAGGCTATACTTTAAACGAGTGTAATGGTTGTAGTTATAAATTTAAAGATAATTTCGTTGCTCCGTTAGGTCATAGTCCTGCCGTAACAAGCGTTATAATTGAAAGTATGCCTACTTGCGAAACTAATGGTAAAGAAATTCAAATTTATACTTGTATCGAGTGTGAGGTTGAAACTTCAAGAACAACCGTTGAAACTGACGCTATCGGGCACGATTTTGTTAACTACGTAAGTGATAATAACGCAACTTGTTTAGGTAACGGCACTAAAACTGCAACTTGTGAAAACGGCTGTGGCAAAACTCATACGGTAGAATTAGAAAATAGCGCGTTAGGTCATACCTTTACTAACTACGTGTCAAACGGTGATGCTACTTGTACTGAAGACGGCACTAAAACTGCAACTTGTGAAAACGGTTGTGGTGTAACACATACGGTAGCCTATGAAAATAGTGCGTTAGGTCATACCTTTACTAATTACGTGTCGAACAGTGACGCAACTTGTTTAGGTAACGGCACCGAAACTGCTAAGTGTAATCGTTGTACCGTAACCCATACTAAAACTGAAGAAGATAGTGCAACTGGTCATACATATCAACAAAATGTAACGCCGGCAACTTGTTTTAATGGTGGTTTTACAACTTTTGTTTGCCATTGTATCGACACTTACGTAGGCAATTACGTGGACGCTTTAGGTCATGTGTTTACTAACTACGTATCAAACGGTGACGCTACTTGCTTAGGTAACGGCACAATGACGGCTACTTGCGACCGTGGTTGTGGCACTACCGATACGGTAGAAGACGTTAACGCCGTAGGTGAACACCAACCAAACGATTCGGTTAAAGAAAATAATCATCTTCCAACTTGTACTCAGTCAGGTAGTTTTGATAGAGTAATTTATTGTAACTTGTGTAAAGGCGAACTTTTACGCGAAACTATTACGGTTGACGCTACTGGACATAACTATCAAATTTATACAATTAGTAAAAATGCTACTTGTGACGATAACGAAACTAAAACGTCAACTTGCGAAAACGGTTGTGGCGAAACTCACACCATAGAAATTCCTGGCACTGCGCTTGGTCATAACTACCAAACTTACGTTTATAATAACGACGCTACTTGCGTTAAAAACGCAACTAAAACGTCAACTTGCGAAAACGGTTGTGGTAAAACCTACACCGCTGAAATTCCTGGTACTGCGTTTGGTCATAACTATCAAACTTACGTTTATAATAACGACGCTACTTACGAAGCAGACGGTACTAAAACGGCAGTTTGTGAAAACGGCTGTGGCGAAACGGACACCGTTGTAGCCGAAGGAACTAAACTCAATTACAGCATAGGTTTAACATATTTACTTAATGCTGACGGTAAAAGCTATACTGTAACTTCAATAGGCGATTGTACTGACCTTAACGTCATAATTCCTGCTGTGTGGAAAGATAAACCGGTAACGGGCATAGGCAACAACGCGTTTAAAGATTTAAAAACTATAACAAGCGTAACCATACCTGATTCAGTTACGTCAATAGGTGCAGGAGCGTTTTATAACTGTACTAGCATAACTGAAATGGTAATTCCTAACGGCGTTAGTGAAATTAAAACCCAAACTTTTGAATGGTGTATTAATTTAACTAAATTAGTTTTAGGTAGTGGAATAACCGAAGTTAACCAAACGGCGTTTAAATACTGTTATAGGTTAGTTGAAGTTATAAATAACTCGCCATACGTAACGTTAAGCGTTGGTGGGGCAGACGGTTCGATAGGTTATTACGCGTTAAGCGTTTCTAACAACAACCCTAATTACGTAAGCAAGTTAGTTGTAGACGATAACGGCTTTGTTATTTACGTAGACGGTGACCAAAAAACGTTAGTAAACTATTACGGCAACGGTGGTAACGTAACTATTCCTACGGGTGTAAGCGTAATTAAAAACCACGCAATGCATAATAAAGATGCCGTTATAAGCGTAACAATGCCTTCTACCGTAACGCATATAGAAACTAACGCGTTTAGTTATATGGACGTATTAGAAAGGGTTGAAATAGGCAGGGGAGTTGTAGGTATCGACTCTCAAGCATTCCACGAATGTAAAAACTTAGTTACGGTAGACAACTATTCGCCTAACTTTAAAGTAAGTGCTGGCAGTGAAGACTATGGCGAACTTTGTAAGAACGCAACTAACGTTACAAACTTTAGAGAATACGTTGTTAAATACTATTTTGAAAACGAAGATGGCATCTACGTTGAAAATGAAGAATTTAAAACTATAAATTACGCACCGATAGGCGAAGTTGTTACGGTTAGCGAAGAAGTGTATGGTAATTATTATTTCGTGCCAAGCGCATCAATTACACAAATAACTATTAACGATGCAGAAAGTTATAACGTATTAAAACTTTACTATAATCCTCATAAATTCGTGCCAACGGTAATTGCTCCTACGTGTAACGAAAAAGGCTACACCGTATATAATTGTGGTTGTGGCGATAGTTATATTGACGAAACTAGTTACGTAGACGCCGTAGGTCACACCTTTACTAACTACGTTCCTAATAACGACGCTACGTGCTTTAATGACGGTACTAAAACGGCAAAATGTGTTCGCTGTGACGTAACTAACACTATTAATAACGATAACAGTAAGTTAATTCACCAGTTTGTTAACTACGTAAGTGATAATAACGCAACCGAAACTGAAGACGGTACTAAAACGGCGTATTGTGAACACGGTTGTGGTACTACAAACACTATCGTTGACGATGGAACAATTTTAAACGGTAAATTTACTTACAGTGCTAATTACACGTTAACTGGCATTGACTTTAATATTGTTGTTTCAAACGATACGCTTTACGTTGATTTTAATCGCGACTTTACTGTTTCAGGTAACGCTACGTTCAAAGTGTATTTAGATATTACCCGTCAAAACGAATTAACAAACAAAATTTTCACAGTATCTAAAACTGGCAATAACGTTTGTTATATGTTAGTAACGGTAAACGGAACTCAAAAATTCTATCGTGTAAACGTATATCGTAAATCAATTTACACCGTATCGTTTAGTATTGATAACGGGCTTTCGGCATCAAGCCAAAGCGTAGAAGAAAACGGCTACGCAACAATGCCTACAATTTCAACTAAAGCAGGCTACGTTGTGGTTTACGATTATAACTTTAATACCCCTATAACTAGTAACGTTACCGTTATCGGCACGTTAAAAGCAGTATTTAACTTAAACGGTAATACGATAACGTCGCTTACTGAAGTTGGTAAAACTTTAGTCGACGTAACCGTTCCACAGTCGATAGACGGTGTTAGCATAACTGGTATAGGCGAGTATGCCTTCTACGGAGCGTACAATATGCGTACCGTAACTATTGCAAACACGGTAACTACGATAGGCGCTCACGCTTTTGAAAATTGTAATAATCTTCAAAGCGTAGTAATTCCAAGTAGCGTAACTATTCTTGGCGAGTATGCTTTTAATAACGCTACAAGTCTTCAATCGGTAACGCTTGGCTCTAATTTAAAAACAATTTCTAACGGAGCGTTTAACGGTTGCAGTAGCCTTAAAACTGTTTCAATACCAAGTACGGTTGATAAAATAGGTGCGTACGCATTTGATAACTGTAACAGTTTAATAAGCGTAACGTTTAGCGATACTACTACTTGGTACGTAACCGACAACGAAACTAATTACACAAATAAAACAAACGGACTTGTAATAACAGTTACAAACGCAAATACAAACGCAACTAATATGTTAACCAACTACTATAACTTGTATTTGTATAAAATTTAATAACATAAAAAAAGGAGCGAATTTTCGCTCCTTTTAATTTTAATAATTATAGCCAAGTTTTAAAGCGTTAATGTTTGCCTCAAGTAAATCGGCGTGTTTTGCAGATACAACCTTTTTCATTGCCTCGCAAGCGTTATCAAAACTAACAATGCCTGTTTCTTTAATCATTTTGCCAAGCATAATCATATTAGCAAGAGTAGGTGTGCCGTTATCGGCAGCCATTTTAGTTGCAGGTATGTAGAAAGCCGAAATATCTTCACGCACAACTTTTCTTGAAATAAGCGTGCTATCAATAATAACTTTGCCACCTTTTACAACGTCGTTTTCATATTTATCAAGCGACGGTAAGTTCATAGCAAGTAAAACGTCTGGATACGTAACGATAGGCGAACCAACTGGGCTATCACTAATAATAACGCTACAATTAGCAGTACCACCACGCATTTCAGGGCCATATGAAGGTAACCAACTAACTTGCTTATCTTCAAACAAACCTTCGTATGCTAAACATTTACCAGCAAAAAGTACACCTTGACCGCCAAAGCCTGCTATTAAAATTTGAGTAGTCATATTACACTTCCTCCTTAACTTCAGCGCCTTTATCACGATACACACCAAGTGGGTAGTAAGGAATCATTTTTTCATCAACCCATTGTAAAGCCTTTTCAGGAGTCATACCCCAGTTTGTAGGGCACGTAGAAACGATTTCAACAAGTGAGAAACCTTTGCCTTCAACTTGGTTTTTAAATGCCTTTAAAATGGCTTTTTTAGCGTTTCTAACGTTTTTAACGTTGTTTACTGCAACGCGTTCAATATAGTAAGGCGCGTCAAGTGAAGATAATAACTCGCTAACTTTAATAGGTAAGCCGGCAGTTTTAACGTCACGGCCGTAAGGCGAAGTTTGTGTTACTTGGCCAGGTAACGACGTTGGTGCCATTTGACCACCAGTCATACCGTAAATAGCGTTGTTTACGAAAATAATTGTAATATTTTCGTTTCTTGTAGCAGCGTGTACGGTTTCAGCCATACCTATCGACGCTAAGTCACCGTCGCCTTGGTAGGTGAA
>JAGBYC010000140.1 GCA_017628935.1 Clostridia bacterium
CTAAATTTTCCTTTAATGCTTTAAGGTTTTCATCGCCTAAAGGAGCGCCGTGAGTGCCTTCTGAACCCGCGTTAGGAGAGCCGTGACCGATAGTAGTGTGGCAAACGATAAGAGAAGGTTTATTAACTTCCTTTTTAGCCTTTTTAATTGCTTTAAAGATATTGTCAGTATTAGTGCCGTCGCCAATATCGATTACTTGCCAACCTTGTGCTTCGTGGCGTTTCTTAACGTCTTCAGTAAAGGCAAGTTCAGTACTACCTTCAATAGTAATTTTGTTATCATCGTATAAAACTATAAGTTTGCCAAGTTTTAAAGTACCAGCAAGTGAAGCCGCTTCGCTTTCAATACCTTCCATCATACAACCGTCACCGCATAAAGCGTAAGTGTAGTGGTCAACGATAGGGAAACCTGGTTTGTTGTATTTAGCAGCAAGGTGAGCTTCAGCCATTGCCATACCAACTGCGTTAGCAATACCTTGACCTAATGGGCCTGTAGAAATTTCTACACCGTCAGTCACCATATATTCTGGGTGACCAGGAGTTCTTGAACCTAATTGACGGAAGTTTTTAATATCTTCAATCGTAAGGTCGAAACCATAAAGGTGTAAAAGTGAATAGTTGAGCATAGAGCCGTGACCTGCTGAAAGAATGAATCTATCGCGGTTAGCAAATTTGCTGTTTTTAGAGTTAAAAACTAAAGCGTTTTGCCAAAGGCTGTATGCAATAGGAGCAGCGCCAAGTGCAATACCAGGGTGACCTGAATTTGCTTTTTGTACGCCTTCTGCTGAAAGAACGCGAATAGCGTTAACTGTAAGTTGAGAATTATTCATTAATAGTCTCCTTAATTTTTTTATTTGATTATAATCAAATATTACCACAATTTTAAATTAAAGTAAAGTATTAACTATAATAAAAGTGGCATTTTTCCCTTAAAAAATGTAAAAACGCACTTTTTTAACTATGTTAAATATAAATGCTTTACTTTTTTTGGTTTTGTAAGTATAATAAACATTACTAATAATATATTATATAGCCCTTAGTTTAGGGCGATAGGAGATTATCGTGGCTAAAGAAAAGCAATTCGTTAAAGACGTAGCAGATATGGAAGTTGACTTTCCACAATGGTATACAGACGTTATTTTAAAAACTGAACTCGTAGATTACGGACCTGATAAAGGCACTATGGTTATTAGACCATACGGCTATGCTATTTGGGAAAACATCCAAAACGAACTCAATAAAAGATTTAAAAAGGTAGGCGTTAAGAACGCGTACTTCCCTTTACTTATTCCTGAAAGTTATCTTAAAAAGGAAGCGGAACACGTTGAAGGTTTTGCGCCTGAAGTTGCCGTAGTAACTCACGCAGGCGGTAATAAACTTCAAGAACCACTTGTAATTCGTCCTACAAGTGAAACTATTATTTGCGATATGTTCGCTAAATGGATGGAAAGTTATCGTGACTTGCCTATCATTATCAACCAATGGGCAAACGTTATGCGTTGGGAAAAAACTACAAGACCTTTCCTTAGAACTAGTGAATTCTTATGGCAAGAAGGTCACACTGTTCACGCAACTCACGAAGAAGCGGAAGCAGAAACTCAACTTATGCTTAGCGTATATAAAGAATTTGCTGAAAACGCATTAGCAATCCCAGTACTTACAGGTAAAAAGACTGAAAAGGAAAAATTTGCAGGCGCAGTTGCTACTTATGGTATGGAAGCAATGATGCTTGATGGTAAGAGTTTACAAGCAGGTACTTCACACTACTTAGGTCAAAACTTTGCTAAGTCTTTCAATATGAAATTCTTAGATAAAGACGGCGAACTTAAATACGGCTACTCTTCATCTTGGGGTGTTTCTACAAGACTTATCGGTGCGTTAATTATGGCGCACGGCGACCAAAGGGGTCTTGTAATTCCACCTGTTGTTGCACCAATTCAAGTAGTTATCGTTCCTGTTGCTATGCATAAAGAAGGCGTTTTAGATAAGGCTAACGAATTAAAACAAGCATTTGAAAACGCAGGCATCAGGGTTGAATTAGACTCTCGTGATGCAAGCCCAGGTTGGAAGTTCAACGCATGGGAAATGAAAGGTGTTCATGATAGGGTTGAAGTTGGCCCACGTGA
Source organism: Clostridia bacterium (assembly GCA_017628935.1). Taxonomy (GTDB): domain Bacteria; phylum Bacillota; class Clostridia; order Christensenellales; family Borkfalkiaceae; genus HGM11412. The sequence continues at coordinate 2,126 of JAGBYC010000140.1, forward strand.
TATTGAAAACGGCAAAATGATGGTTATGCGCCGTGATACTTTAGAAAAACA
>JAGBYC010000141.1 GCA_017628935.1 Clostridia bacterium
GTTCACGCGCCTTATTTTATTAACTTTGCTAATTTAGAAGAAGATAAAATTGAAAACTCGTACCGTTACGTTTTAGACTCGGCAAGGGTAGGCAAATTAATGGGCGCAAAAAGGGTTGTTTTTCACCCGTCTACTCAAGGTAAATTAAGCCGTGAAGAAGCCGTTGAACTTACAATTAAACGATTAGAAATTCTTGCTAATAAAATTTACGAATTAGGTTACAGCGATATGATGTTTTGCCCTGAAACTATGGGTAAATCGGCTCAAATAGGCACTACCGAAGAAATAGCGCGTTTTTGCACGATAGCACCTTTTTACTATCCGTGTTTAGATTTTGGTCACATTAATTCACGTGAACAAGGCAGTTTAAAAACAGTAGACGATTACTTAAAAAATTTAGAAATTATTGAAAGCATTTGTGGGTATGAAAAACTTAAAAATATGCACGTTCACTTTTCTAAAATACAGTATGGTGCTAAGGGCGAAATTAAGCATTTAACATTTGACGATACCGAATACGGCCCAGAATTTGAGCCTCTTGCAAAAGCCATTAAAATTAAAAATTTAACCCCTTATATAGTTAGCGAATCGGCAGGTACGCAAGATATTGACGCTAAGTATATGAAAGATTTTTTCTTTAGTTTATAACCTAAACAATTAACCCCCGTAAAGCGTTAACGGGGGTTTTAAATTTACCTAAAACGTAATATTAAAATAAAATATTTTAAAATTTTTGCAAAATTGTTTTTGTGCTTGACTTAGCACGTAATGTGTGTTATTATATAAGCGTATGTTAAGTAGGGGTAGTAAGTTTATTTCTTTAATATACGATGGCGACGTTATCAAATACTTCACCTCGTTCGACGTTGAAGACGGTTTTTTAATTCTTCACAACGGTAAAAAATATCTTTTTTTAGATAAAAGGTATTACTATTCGGCTTTAAATAACGCCGATGCAAACGTTGTGTTAGTTGATGAAAATTCGCTTAAAACTTTTATTAGTGAAAACGGCGTTGATACGGTAGGTATTATTTATTCTTTAACGCCGGTTAGCGCGTATTTAACGCTTACAAGTTTAGGTGTTACGGTAGTTGACGTTGAGGCAGATATAAACAAAATTCGTAGCGTTAAAAATGAAGGTGAAATTAACTTAATTAAAAAAGCGCAACAAATATGCGAAACGTCGTTATCAAAAACGTTTAAGTTTATTAAGTTAGGCGTAACTGAAAAGGAAGTTGCCTCTTACTTAGAATATCAATTTAAACTCAACGGTGCAGACGGTACGTCGTTTGAAACGATAGTTGCTTTTAACGAAAATTCAAGCGTTCCACATCACAAAACAAGCGATAAGGTATTAACAGAAAATTCAGTTGTTTTAATCGACTGTGGCGTAAAATACCGTGGGTATTGTAGCGATACTACAAGAACGTTTTATTTCGGCACTCCAAGTGATGAGTTTATAAAAGCGTACAACGCTGTGTTAACTGCTCATAACTTAGTTGCTACTAACGTTACTAACGGAACTACTGGCGTTGAGGCAGACGCTATTGCGCGTAACTATTTAACTAAAAACGGCTACGGTGAATATTTCACTCACGGCTTAGGCCACGGCGTAGGCGTTAAAATACACGAAAGCCCAAGGCTTTCAACAAAAAGCGTTGATACGCTTACAAACGGTAACTGTTTTACTATTGAACCAGGCGTTTACTTTGACGGTAAGTTTGGTATTAGAATTGAAGACACGGTATGCTTAGTTGACGGTAAAGTAGTATCGTTTAACACTTTAACAAAAGAATTATTTACGGTTTAGCCGTAACGAAATAAAAAACAAATTCAAGGAGAATTTTATTATGGTATTAGCAGGCGATTTAAGAAAAGGCGTAACAATTGAGTATGATGGAAAGATTTTTACAGTTGTAGATTTCTTACACGTAAAACCAGGTAAGGGCGCTGCTTTCGTAAGAACAACTTTAAAAAACGTTATCGATGGTAAAGTTTTACAAATCACTTTCAACCCAACTGAAAAGTTTGAAAACGCTATCATTGAAACTAAAAAAATGACTTATTCTTATAACGATGGCGAACTTTACTACTTTATGGACGAAGAATACAATATGGAACCACTTAACTATGACCAAGTTGAAGACGCTTTAAGATACATTAAAGAAAACGACCCAGTTACAGTTAAATTCTACAAAGGTAAAGCATTCTCAGTTGAATGTGAAAACTTCGTTGAACTTGAAGTTACTCAAGCAGATCCAAGCGTTGCAGGTAACACAGCAACTAACGCAACTAAACAAGTTACTTTAGAAAC
>JAGBYC010000142.1 GCA_017628935.1 Clostridia bacterium
ACTTTAGCGCCGTTAATTTCACTACTTTCAATTAAATTACTAACTGATACAAGTGGAGCGCCGTCAACAACGTATATATTAAGGTCGGTTTTAGTTTTGCAACCAGTAATAAATAACGCGCTTAAACTTAATATAAAAGTTAGAATAGTAACTAATAATTTTTTAAACATTTTTCACCTTTAAAACGGTATAATTTTATCACTTTTACTTTGTTTTGTAAAGTAATTAGCGTTTAGGTAAACAAAAAGTAAAATATTTACTTTAAAATGAAAAAATTATTCGTTAAATTTAATAAAATTTAAACTTTTTATTTGCAAGAAAATTTTTTTTATTGTATAATAATTAAGTAAAAAATAAATAAATATTCCGGAGGATATTTTAATGGCATTAGTAAATACTAAAAAAATGTTTGAAATGGCTGCTAAAAACGGCTATGCAATCGGCGCGTTCAACGTAAACAACATGGAAATCGTTCAAGGTATTACCGAAGCGTGTCAAGAAGTTAACGCTCCTGTAATTTTACAAGTATCTAAAGGTGCGCGTGCTTACGCTAACCATACTTACCTTGTAAAACTTGTTGAAGCTGCAGTTCAAGAATGTCCTAACATTCCTATCGCTCTTCACCTTGACCACGGTCCTGACTTTGAAACTTGTAAAGCATGTATCGACGGTGGTTTCACGTCTGTTATGATTGACGGTTCACACCTTCCTTTCGAAGAAAACATTGCTCTTACTAAAAAAGTAGTAGAATACGCACACGCTCACGGCGTTACAGTTGAAGGCGAACTTGGTACTTTAGCAGGTATTGAAGACGAAGTTGTTGTTGAAGCAGGCCACGAATCATACACTCGCCCTGAAGAAGTTATTGAATTCGTTCAAAGAACTGGCGTTGATAGCTTAGCAATCGCTATCGGTACTTCACACGGCGCATACAAGTTCACACCAGAACAATGTACTGTTAATGAAGACGGTATTTTAGTACCTCCTCCACTTCGTTTTGATATCTTAGAAGCAGTTGCTGAAAAACTTGGCGACTTCCCTATCGTTTTACACGGTTCTTCATCAGTTCCACAAGACTACGTTAAAATGATTAACGAAAACGGTGGTAAAATGCCTAACGCTATCGGCGTTCCTGAATCACAACTTCGTAAAGCGGCTGAACTTTCAGTTTGCAAAATCAACATTGATAGCGACCTTCGTTTAGCAATGACTGGTACAATTAGAAAATTCTATAACGATAACCCTTCTAAATTTGACCCTCGTGAATACCTTAAACCTGCACGTGCTAACATTAAAGAACTTGTTAAACACAAACTTATTAACGTTTTAGGTTGCGCAGGCAAAGCTGACGAATGCATGTAATTAAATAAATTAAAAGACCTTTCAGTTGAAAGGTCTTTTTTTTATTTGTTTTTTGAAAATTCACAACCGCAATCATCTTGACGGTCTAAATTAAATTCTTTACTCAGTTCAATAGAACGGTGATAGCCACCTTCTTTTTTAAAGTCGGCATACAAATAGTTAACGCCGTGCGTTTTGGCGTTTTGCTCGCCTATTTCATTAAGCCAAATAGCATTTTTATGTGGGCTAACTGAAAGCGTAGTTGTAAAGTAGTCAAACCCCTTTTCTTTTGACGTTAAAGCCGTTTTATTAAGGCGCAACGCGTAACAAATTTTGCAACGCAAATCGCCCTCAGCGTCGTTTTCACGCCCTTTAACTGCATTATAAAAACTATCTGCATCAAAAGGTTCGGCTAAAAGTTTAATTTTACCATCATACCTTTCACTTAAAAAGTTTTTAAGTTCGTTAAGACGTTTATTATACTCAGTTTCGCTTGTTATGTTGGGGTTATAGTAATAAACGGTAATATCAAAAAACTCACTAACACGCTCTAAACACGCCGTAGAACACGGTGCGCAACACGCGTGCATTAGTAATTTTGGCTTTTCGCCCTTTGAAATTACGCTATTTATTTGCGCTTTTTGTAAAGCGTTATAATTAGTTTTCATACTTAGTTAAAACTGCTTTGTAACCTTTGCCGTATTTTACTGCTTTAGAAACGCGTGATAAAGTTGCAGAAGAAATATCAGTTTCTTTAATAACTTCTTCATACGTTTTACCTTTTAATAAAAGTTTGGCTGCGGCAATTCTTTGCGCCATTTGCTCTAATTCTTTAAAAGTACATAAGTCGGCTAAAAAGATTTTGCAGTCTTCAACTTCTTCTAACTCAGTTATAATTTTGTAAAGTTGTTCAAAGTCTTTTTCGTTTATGCCCATAAATCACTCCTATTAATATCCGTGTAAGAATTGTTTAGTTTCTTCTTTTTCAGGATTTTCAAAAATTTGTGTAGGGGTACCAAATTCGCAAACTAAACCGTCTACCATAAATAAAACTTTATCAGAGATGTGTTTTGCAAATTCCATTTCGTGAGTTACTATTATCATAGTAATGCCAGACGTTTCTTTAAGTTCTTTAATAACTTTTAAAACTTCGCCAGTAAGTTCAGGGTCTAATGCTGAGGTTGGTTCATCAAAGCATAAAACCTTAGGTTTTAACGCCATTGCGCGCGCTATTGCAACACGTTGACATTGACCACCAGACAATTCGCAAGGATATTTTTGCATTTTATCTTGCAAACCTACTTTAGTAAGCAAGTCGGCAACCTC
>JAGBYC010000143.1 GCA_017628935.1 Clostridia bacterium
ACAATAAAAAGCGTTTTCAAAAAGGGTTATCGTTTATCTGGCAAAATGATAAGATACGCTCAAGTAATAGTTATAAAATAAATTTAATTAATTTAATTTAAAAAGTAATCAAAAGGAGTATATATTATGAGTAAAATTATTGGTATTGACTTAGGTACAACTAACTCTTGCGTAGCAGTAATGGAAGGTGGCGAACCAGTTGTTATCGCTAACGCTGAAGGCGCAAGAACTACTCCATCGGTAGTAGGTTTTCAAAAAGACGGTGAAAGACTTGTTGGTCAAGTTGCAAAGCGTCAAGCAGTTTCTAAACCTGATAGAACAGTTCAGTCTATCAAAAGACACATGGGTTCAGATTATAAAGTAACTATCGACGATAAAAAGTATTCACCACAAGAAATTTCGGCTATGATTTTAGGTAAACTTAAAAAAGATGCTGAAGCATACCTTGGTGAAACTGTTAAAGATGCAGTTATTACTTGCCCAGCATACTTTAACGACTCTCAACGTCAAGCAACTAAAGACGCTGGTAAAATTGCAGGTTTAAACGTTCTTCGCGTAATTAACGAACCAACTGCAGCAGCGCTTGCTTACGGCTTAGATAAAGACGCTAACTCACACAAAGTTATTATTTACGACCTTGGTGGTGGTACTTTCGACGTATCTATCTTAGATATCGGCGACGGCGTATTCGAAGTTTTAGCAACTAACGGTAACAATATGTTAGGTGGTGACGACTTTGATAAAAAGGTTATGGACTACCTTATTGAAGAATTCAAAAAGGCAGAAGGTATCAACCTTGCTAACGATAAAATGGCAATGCAACGTCTTAAAGAAGCGGCTGAAAAGGCTAAAATTGAACTTTCTTCAACAACTTCAACTAACGTAAATCTTCCGTTCATTACGGCTGACGCTACTGGTCCTAAACACCTTGACATTACAATTACACGTCAAAAATTCGACGCTATTACGGCTGACCTTGTACAAATGACTATCGACCCACTTAACAAGGCTATGAAAGATGCTGAACTTTCGTTTGGCGATATTGCTAAAGTTATTTTAGTTGGTGGTTCTACACGTATTCCTGCAGTAGTTGAAAAGGTTAAACAAGTAACTGGTAAAGAACCTTTCAAAGGCATCAATCCAGACGAATGCGTTGCTATCGGTGCAGCAATTCAAGGTGGTGTATTAACTGGCGAAGTTAAAGACGTATTGTTATTAGACGTTACTCCACTTACACTTGGTATTGAAACTTTAGGTGGTATTTGTACTCCACTTATTGAAAGAAACACTACAATTCCTGCTAAAAAATCACAAGTATTTTCAACGGCAGTAGATAACCAACCAGAAGTTACTATTCACGTTTTACAAGGTGAAAGAAAATTCGCTAAAGACAATAAAACTCTTGGTCAATTTAACTTAACTGGTATTGCTCCAGCGCCACGTGGTATCCCACAAATCGAAGTAACTTTCGATATCGACGCTAACGGTATCGTTCACGTAACTGCTAAAGACCTTGGTACTCAACAAACTGCTGACATTACTATCACTTCGTCTACTAACCTTAGTGAAGAAGAAATTAATAAAGCAGTTAAAGAAGCAGAACAATACGAAGAAGAAGATAAAAAGCGTAAAGAAGCCGTTGATAACAGAAACGCTTTAGACGGTATGATTTTCCAAATGGAAAAGGCGCTTAAAGATAATGGCGACAAACTTGACGCTGAAGACAAAACTAAACTTGAAGCGCTTATTAGCGAAGCAAAAGTTGAACTTGAAAGCAACGACGATGAAAGAATTAAAAATGCTACACAAAAACTTTCAAGCGAAGCGCAAGCAATTTTTGCTAAACTTTACGAACAAGCAGGCGGTGCTGAAGGTGCAGGCGCTGAACAAGCTCAAACG
>JAGBYC010000144.1 GCA_017628935.1 Clostridia bacterium
CGAATTTTTTAAAAATTACTCTAACTTAGTTGGTGGCATTATTTTGTATTTAGTTGCCGTAATAAACTCTATGCCTAAGCGCGAAAAACCAAATAAAATAACGCCTATAAATTTAAACGTTTTTAAAAAATCTATTATGGTTGGTTTTGGCGTTGGTGTAGACGGCGCTTTAGCGTGTTTTTCGCTTGCGTCAACTGGTTACGACGCTTTAACGGTTGTTTCACTAATAACGGTAATGCACCTTATAACGCTACTTTTTGCCATTATTTTGGTTGACAAGTTAAAAAACAAACTATCAAACTATGAAAACTTGTCACCTTTAATTCTTGCCTTTTTAGGCGCTTTTAAAACGGCTACCTTTTTTAAATAAACGTTATAAACACAAAAAAAGCGTAAACATCAGTTTACGCTAATTTTATTATAAAGTTGGTTTAAGCGATACCGAAGTATCAAAAATCTTCCACGGCGCATTTGCTTTTGGTGGTTCGATTTTAAAAGTTAAACGCTCTTTAGTAACGGGGTGAGTAAACGAAAGCGAAGTCGCCCAAAGCGCTAAATTACCTTTAACTGCGTTTACACCACCGTAACGCATATCGCCATATACTGGGTGACCGATATGGCTTGTTTGAACGCGAATTTGGTGACTTCTACCAGTATGAAGAGTAACTTCTACTAAAGAAAGCCCTGCCTTTTCTTCCATAACTTTGTATTCAAGTTCAGCAAATTTAGAACCTTCAACGCCTTGTTCTGCAACGTAAACCATATTGTTTACGGCGTTCTTTTTAAGATAGTTAGTAAGTGTTTTTTGTTTTTCTTTAAGCGTTCCTACTAAAACGGCGTAGTATTTTTTACTAAAGTCGCCCACCTTCATTTGTTCTGAAAGGCGTGACGCCGCTTTCGACGTTTTAGCAAACACCATAACGCCACCGGTAGGACGGTCAAGACGGTGTACAAGCCCTAAATAAACGTTACCAGGCTTTTCGTCGCGCTGTTTTATGTAGTTTTTAATAATAGTAAGCATATCAAGGTCTTTACTTTCGTCTTCACAAGAAGGAACGCCTTGAGGTTTCATAACTACTATTACGTGATTATCTTCATATAAAATAACAGGTTCGTTCATAATCAATTACCGTTTTTCCAAAGCCCCGAGCAACCGCACGGAAGCGCAATTTTTTCATTAGTAGGTAGACCTACTTCGTACGCCTCAATTTCCCCACCAAAATCTTTTAAGTTAAGTTGTAAAATGTTTTTAATAACTTGTGGTTGTAAGCCCGTTGTATAACTGTTTATTAAGAAAAATAACGGGTTATCGCTTAACACTTGAGTGCAAGTTTTAACTAAGTTAAAAAGTTCGTTTTCAATCTTCCAAGTTTCACCGTTAGGGCCTCTACCAAAACTTGGTGGGTCCATAATAATAGCGTCGTAACGGCGACCCCTACGAATTTCACGCTGAACGAATTTTAAGCAATCGTCGATAATAAAACGAACTTTACCTTCGCCAACGCCTGATAAACGGCAATTTTCACCTGCGCGTTCTACCATACCCTTAGCAGCGTCAACGTGGCAAACAGACGCGCCTGCTTTAAGGCACGCTACCGTTGCCCCACCAGTATACGCAAAAAGGTTAAGTACGCTAATAGGTCTGCCTGCGTTTTTAATAAGCGTAGACATTTTTTCCCAGTTAGCCGCTTGTTCAGGGAATAAACCGGTATGCTTAAAGCCCATAGGCTTTATATTAAATTTAAGTTCGCCATACGAAATAATCCACTCTTTAGGCATAGGGCGTTTTTCAGTCCATCTACCGCCACCCGTTTCCGAGCGTTCGTACTTAGCGTTAAGCTTTTTATACGAACCCATATCCATACTAGACGGCCAAATAACTTGTGGGTCAGGACGAAGTAAATAAACGTCTTTCCATCTTTCAAGTTTGTAACCGTCGCCAGTAGATATAATTTCGTAGTCTTGCCATTTATCTGCTAAAACCATAATTATACTTTTTGTACGCCTAACGTAACTTTGTCGGCGCTAATATCCCATTCTTTAACGTAACCAGCAAGGTCGCCAGCAATAATATCTACTGCTAAAACGCCTTCTTTAAGTTCAGCTGACATTGTTTCAATAACTTTTAACGCGTTACCTTCAGCAGTATAGAACACTTTAATTCTATCAGTAACTTCAAAGCCTGCTTCCTTACGCATAGTTTGAATTTTTGAAGTAATTTCACGTAAAATACCTTCAAGTAAAAGTTCTTCAGTAATAGCGCTATCTAATACAACGGTGATACCGTTTTCGCTTGCAGACACGAAGCCTGGCATACTTTCACTTGAAATTAAAAGGTCGTTTTCAGTAAATTCAACTTCACTACCACCAAGTTCAACTTTGTAGCTTTCACCTTTTTTAACGGTTTTAACAACTTCACTTGCGTTGCAAGTTTCTAAGAAGTTTCTAATTAAACCAAGTTTAGCGCCGTATTTAGGGCCAAGCGTTTTAAGTTGTGGTTTAATTTTATACGAAACGAATTTTTCAGCGTCAACTAAAATTTCAACTTCTTTAACGTTTAATTCTTCTTTAGCAATATCAAGCATATCGCCAGTTAAGTTAACCTTTCTTTCAGTAGTAACGAAAAGTTTGTTAAGTGGTTGACGGTTTTTAATATTAGCAGAGTTTCTTGCCGAACGGCCAAGTACCACCACTTCCATAATAACTGCCATATCGTTTTCAAGTTTTTCGTCTACCATAGACGCGTCTTTAACTGGGAAGTCGCAAAGGTGAACTGAGCAAGGAGCGTCTTTATAAAATTCTGGAACTAAGTTAAGATAAATGCTTTCTGCCATAAACGGAACGTAAGGCGCAGAAAGTTTAGCAAGCGTAACTAAAATAGTGTATAAAGTAGTGTACGCTGCAGCCTTATCTTCAGTCATATCCTTACCCCAGTAACGTTCACGACCACGACGGATATACCAGTTAGAAAGGTCGTCAACGTATTCTTGTAACGCGCGTGACGTTTCAAAAATTTGGTAACTATCTAAACCTTTATCGATAGTTTCAATTAAAGTGTTAAGTTTTGAAAGCGCCCACTTATCCATTAACGAAAGTTTGCACTTTTTAATATCGTAGTCGGCTGGGTTGTACTTATCAATTTCAGCGTATAAAACGAAGAAAGCGTAAGCGTTCCAAAGCGTACCCATAAACTTACGTTGCGCTTCGCTAACTGCTTCTGGATAGAAACGGCTTGGAAGCCAAGGAGACGAGCCTGTATAGAAGTACCATCTAACAGCGTCAGCGCCTTGTTTATCAAGCACAGTCCACGGGTCGACAACGTTACCTATGTGTTTAGACATTTTAACGCCGTTTTTATCGTTAACGTGGCCAAGTACGATACAGTTTTTAAATGGCGATTTGCCAAATAATATCGTAGATATTACAAGTAAAGTGTAGAACCAACCACGAGTTTGGTCAATTGCTTCACTAATAAAGTCTGCTGGGAATTGAGTGTCGAAAAGTTCTTTATTTTCAAACGGATAGTGAAGTTGAGCAAAAGGCATTGAACCAGAGTCAAACCAACAGTCGATAACGTCTTTAACCCTACGCATAGTGCCACCACATTCGCAAGCGAACGTAGGTTCGTCAATGTACGGACGGTGAAGTTCAATATCTTCAGTTAAACCACAAAGGTCTTTAAGTTCTTGGCGTGAGCCGATAACGTGTACTTTATCACACTTATCGCACACCCAAACTGGAAGTGGAGTACCCCAGTAACGTTCACGTGATAAACCCCAGTCGATAACGTTTTCTAAGAAGTTTCCCATTCTACCCGATTTAATTGTTTCAGGCATCCAGTTAACAGAGTTATTAGATGCTAAAAGTTCATCTTTAACTGCCG
>JAGBYC010000145.1 GCA_017628935.1 Clostridia bacterium
GGGTTAGAAACAAGTTAGGCAAGGCTCTTAAAATTTTTTGGTTACAATTAACCTTGTTGGTTATTGTAGGCATAAAATTTTAAAGAAACACAGCATAACGCAGTTTATAACCCGTTATTTAAAAAGCACGGAAAATTAACTCCGTGCTTTTTATAGGTTAAAATTATAAAAAAACCGCGTGGCATTATACCAAGCGGTTTTAATTTTGATATTAAATTTTGAAAAAAAGACTGCGCATTTTAAACTATCCTATTTATCACTTCTTAGGCACGATTTGGCCGTTTTTATGGTAGTTTTATGCGATTAGCTTTAAATCTACGTGTTCATTGGTCTTCTCCTTACATACTATTTAATGGTAGGTTTAAAAATATTGTTGGTTAGTTTAATCATTTTGCTACCACCTCCTAATTATTTATAGGAACTTAGTACATTGGTTTCGCCCTCCCTTTTTGTACTTTTATTATAAAATACGCATAGCGCTAAGTCAATACTTTTTGCTAAAATTTTACCCAACTTTATTTTCAAAAAACGTATTGACCAGCACTATATTATATGGTATAATTATAATGTTAGGTGCATAATTTAGCGCCTTTTTTTATGCAAAAAATTAGCCGTAGAATTCACTCTACGGCTTTTATTTTTACATCATAAGTGATAGCATACCACCCGAAATAATGCACGAAATGATAAGCCAAATTGCCGACGCACCTACTAAAATATAGATGACGCGCGCTACGATATTATCGTCTGAACCAGTAAAACCACTTACAAGGTTATAGCCCGATAAACCGATAATAAGCCAGTTTAAACCACCTATTATAAGTAAAACAATAGCAATAATATTAGCAATAAACATATATTCACCTCCACTAATATTATGCACTAATTATTTAATGCTTATACCACCAAATAAAAAATAACCCCTATGCTACTGCATAGGGGATTTAGTTTGTTTATACAAGCGCAAGAACGCCCGTTTCGTTTAAAATTAATAAAAGCATATATAACGCGTAAACTGATAAAAGCGCAACGCCTTGCCATTTTTTGAACTTGCCTTGAATAATTGTTGGAACTATTGCGATAGCGCAAGCAAGTATGCAAACTGGGAAGTCGAAAACAAGGTTGATTTTTTCAACAGGAAGTGGCGTGCCGTTTATTACTGCACATAATGGAAGAATAAGCGTTGTGTCTATAATGTTTGCACCGATAATGTTACCAACTGAAAGCGAATTTTCTTTCTTTCTAATAGCAGTAAGGGTTGTAACAAGTTCAGGAAGTGACGTTCCAAGCGCAATTACCGTAAAGCCGATAATAGTTTCGCTAATACCTACGCCTGACGCGATTGTTTTACCAGAAGACACAAGGAATTCTGCACCGAAAACGATAGCAACCGTTCCTATAACGAAAAAGAGAATTTTTTTAGGAATTTCCTTTTTGTCGTACGATTCGGCATTGTCTAACGTAATACCCTTTTTGCCTTCGATAAGGTTGCTTGCCATAAACACAATAAAAATTGCCCAAAGAATATATGCAGACCAAACTGGCAATTCCATTGATAACGATAAAAGAGTAAGACCTACTATTGCCGCTAATAATAAACCGCCTTTAAGCGAAAATTCTTTTCTATTAACTAAGCCTGCCATAGCAACTAACGAAACACCCATAATAAGCGTTGTGTTTGCCGTAACCGAACCTACTGCGTTACCGATAGCAAGTTGAGCAGAACCGTTCATTGCTGCCCTTACTGAAACTAAAAGTTCTGGTAAAGTGGTTGCAAACGATACGATAGTTGCACCAACTACGAATTTTGGTATACCAGTTGCTTCAGCAAGCCATGACGCTGAATCAACGAACCAGTCGCCACCTTTAATGGTTAACACGAAACCAACTAAGAAAATTTTCTTTTTTATATA
>JAGBYC010000146.1 GCA_017628935.1 Clostridia bacterium
AATTTTGAAAAAACAATAAACGGTGATTTACCGGTATTAGTAGACTTTTGGGCTACTTGGTGTATGCCTTGCAGAATGCAAGCACCCGTTCTTGACGAACTTAGCGAAGAGTTTTCAGGTTATGCGTTAATAGGTAAAGTTAACGTTGATGAAAACGAAAGTTTAGCAATTAAATATAAAGTAAACGCTATACCGTATCTTTGTTTATTTAAAAATGGTGAACTTGTTGCAACTAAAACGGGTTTATCAAGTAAAGAAGACTTAGCGTTACTAATTAAAAGATTTATGTAATAAAAAACGCAACTGCAATTTAGCAGTTGCGTTTTAATTTAGTTAGGAATTGCAAATTTAATTTTGCGTTCTAAAATTTCTACGTCGAATTCTTTACCTGAAATAATTTCACCGTCGATACAAACGTCAAATTCTTTTTTAGAATAAAGTTTTGCTTTTTTGCCACGACAATAACTAATGAGTTTAGCAATTCGTGTTTGTTCAGGGTTTAAATGTTCGCCTTTTTCATATACTTTAATTAGCGATATAAGGTTAAATACGTTAGTTGGCTTAACAACTAAAACTTCCATAAGACCGTCGTCTACTTGATAGCGTGGGGCACAGTTATATTTACCACCAGCGTAACCACCGTTAGCAAACGAACCTAAAAGTAACGTTCCACTTTGGTTGATAATTTCGCCTTCTACTTCAACGGTAATTTCATTTTTCATAGCCATAAAAAGTGCGGCAACAATACCTAAAGTGTAAGAATTTTGCGTTCTTTTCTTTTTAAGGTTGTTTGCAACTTTACAAACGTACGCTTCAAAACCAAAATTAACAACGTTAATTGAATACTTATCGTTAACCTTAATAACGTCAATTTCTTTATTAGGGGCGTTAAGTAATTTTTCAAGGTCGTTAAACATTTTAATGTCGCCAACCGATTTAACAAAGTCGTTACCACTACCACAAGGGAATAAGCCTACGCTTGCGTTGTCGTAACCAACAATGCCGTTAACAACCTCGTTTAAAGTACCGTCGCCACCACAAGCATAAAATCTAACTTCGCCATCATATTTAGAAAGATAATTTTTAGTAAATTCGGTAGCGTCAAGTTCACGGTTAGTTTGGTGAACTTCAATATCGTAGCCACTTTTATAGTTTTCAAGTAACGAATTTATGTATTTAAAATTGTCTTTTTTACCCGCTTTAGGGTTTATAATAAAAACGTGTTTCATAAAGTACCAGTTGTAAAATTTACTTTATTTTAGCACTAATTTCATATTTGTGTCAATTATTTTAGCCTTATATGAAATATTTTAGAAAAATTTCACAAAAACTATTGACAAGTTAAATAGGTGTATTTATAATATTTTTAATGATAATGATTATCAATAAGGAATAAAATGCGACAAACTATTCAAAAAAAACAAGTATTAAACGCCGTTTTAAATAGTTCAGACCATCCTGACGTTGAAACTATATATAACAGGGTAAAAACAACCTTGCCTAATATTAGTTTAGCAACTGTATATAGGGTATTGACAAGTTTGTCAAAACAAGGTAAAATATTAAAAGTAGATTGTTTGGGTGGCGATAGGTACGACAAAACTCTTTGCGTTCACGCTCATTTAAAGTGTGAAAGTTGTGGCAAGGTGGTTGACGTGCACTCAGTTAACGTTGATAATTTATTAAAAACGGCAACTCAAACTGAAAATATGCATATTAACGGGGTAGGCGTAATGTTTACCGGTTTATGTGAAAATTGCAATGGTAATTAAAGCGTTATGCTTTTTATTTAAAGGAGGATTATTATGGAACTTAAAGGTACTAAAACCGAAAAGAATTTAATGGAAGCGTTTGCTGGTGAAAGTCAAGCGCGTAACAAATACACTTATTTTGCAAGCGTTGCTAAGAAAGAAGGCTACGAACAAATTGCTGATTTCTTCTTAAAAACTGCTGATAATGAAAAAGAACACGCTAAACTTTGGTTCAAAGCGCTTGGTGGTATTAGTGATACTGCTAACAACCTTATTGCTGCTGCAGAAGGCGAACACGGTGAATGGACTGATATGTATGCAAGAATGGCAAGAGAAGCTGAAGAAGAAGGCTTTAAAGCGTTAGCTGCTCAATTCCGTGCCGTTGCTGCCGTTGAAAAAGAACACGAAGAAAGATACCAAGCACTTTTAAAAAATATTCAAGAAAACAAAGTGTTTGAAAAAGAAGGCGTTGTTGTTTGGGAATGCCGTAACTGTGGTCACCTTCATATTGGAACGTCTGCTCCAAAGGTTTGCCCAGTATGTGTTCACCCACAAGCATACTTTGAACTTCGTAAAGAAAACTACTAAAATTTAGGTAATTTTGTTGCTTTTTATAGATTGCTTTTGCATTTTAATTAAAGGTAATAATTGACTCTAAACTTATTTTATTCATTTAAAAATTAAACAAAAAAATGGTGCCGTTTTTTAACGGCGCCTAACTTTTTTAAGGCTGGTATACAAATGAATTTAAAAGGTAAAAGTTTTTTAAAACTTTTAGATTTTTCTTCTAACGAAATTGAATACTTAATCGACCGTGCAATAGAACTTAAAGCACTTAAAAAACAAGGTGTTAAACATAAATTGCACGAAGGTAAAAACATCGCGTTAATTTTTGAAAAAACAAGCACTCGTACTAGATGCAGTTTTGAAGTTGCCGCATATGATTTAGGTATGAACGTAACTTTTTTAGATCCTAAAAGTTCGCAAATAGGCAAAAAAGAAAGTATTGCCGATACTGCACGCGTTTTAGGTAGAATTTACGACGGCATTGAATACCGTGGTTTTGAGCAAAAAATAGTTGAAGAACTTGCTTTAAAGTCTGGCGTTCCCGTTTGGAACGGTTTAACTAACGAATTCCACCCAACGCAAATTCTTGCCGATATGCTTACAATTAAAGAGCATTTTGGTTCGTTAAAGGGTAAAACGTTAGTTTTTATGGGTGATGCTAGATTTAATATGGCAAACTCTATGATGGTAGGTTGCGCTAAACTTGGTATGAACTTTATTGCGTGCGCTCCTAAAGGTTATTTTCCTAACGAAAATCTTATTAAAACGTGTGAAGAAATTGCAAGTGAAACGGGTGCTACTTTAACCTTTGAAACTGACCCTATTATTGCAACTAAAAACGCCGACGTTATTTATACTGACGTTTGGGTGTCAATGGGCGAAGACGATAGCGTTTGGGAAGATAGAATTAATAAACTTTATCCTTACCAAGTTAACGGCAAAATTATGTTAAACGCAGGCAAAAACGCTATATTTATGCATTGTTTACCATCTTTTCACGACCTTAACACTGAAATTGGCAAAACTATTTATGAAAAATACGGCATAACTTCCATGGAAGTTACCGACGAAGTTTTTGAAAGTGAACAGTCGGTAGTTTTCGACCAAGCAGAAAACAGAATGCATACAATTAAAGCCGTTATGGCAGAAACTTTATAAAATTAACCGTAAGATTTCTTACGGTTTTTATTTGTATAATTTTGCGCTACTTATTGATATTTACGTTTTAATATGTTAATATATTAGTAGTTATAAAAGTAGGAGTAGTTATGTTTTTACCTAAAAATAGCGATATTTTATTAAGTTTAATAAACACTATGCTTAGAGATAAATATTCGTCGCTTAACCTTCTTTGTGATGAAGAAGACGTGTCGGTTGATAGCATCGTTACTCCACTTGAAAATGCAGGATATTATTATAACGAAGAGTTAAACGCCTTCGTTTTAAAGGATTAAAATGAAAAAGGGTATTATAATAGTAAACGCATATTGTGATTTACCGTCTATGCTTAACCAAGCAAATAGGCTTAAAGAAGAGTTTTCGCTTTTAGGTGTTAACGCAGAAATTATTAAAAACGGTTACGACGTGTATTTAAACGAAACTGGCGATATTATTAGTAATTTAGATAGCGTTGATTTTTGCGTTTATCTTGATAAAGATAAATATTTAGCGTCTATGCTTGAAAAAAAAGGCGTAAAAACTTTTAACAGTATATCGACGATTACAGCGTGTGACGATAAAATGCAAACTTATATTGCGCTTTCTAACAATAAAATAAATATGCCTACAACTTTTTCGTCTCCACTTAACTATACGGGTGACGACGTTAGTAAAGAAGAACTTTCAAAAGTTGCAAGCGTTTTAGGGTATCCGTTAGTAATTAAATTAAGTTACAGTTCGCTTGGTAAAGGCGTGTTTTTAGCTGAAGATATCGAACAATTCAATTTCATTGTTAACTGGCATAAAAGGGAAGCGAAAATTTATCAAAAATACATCGCGTCTAGTTACGGCACGGACGTTAGAATTATTTGCATAGGTAAAAAATTCGTTTCGGCAATGCAAAGAAAGTCGGAAACTGATTTTAGGTCGAATGCTGAACTTGGTGGTAAGGGGTATCCTTATACGCCAAACGCTGAATTTATTGCCGTTGCTGAAAAGGTTGCTGAAATTTTAAACCTTGATTATATGGGAATTGACCTTTTATTTGGTGAAAACGGTGAACCTATCGTTTGCGAAGTTAATTCTAACGCGTTTTTTGGCGTAATGGAACAAGTTTCTGGCGTTAACGTTGCAAAAAAATACGCTGAATATATTATAAAAACCGTTTACGGTAAGGAGTAATTATGATTATAGATAAAGTTGAAAATATTTGTAGATACGACTACGTTCCGTTTGCTTACAAAGTTCAAGAATTTTTAAACGGTAACGACGTTAAAACTATGGCTAATGGCAAGTATGATTTAGGCGACGATTGTTACGTTAACGTTAGTGAGTACGTTACTAAAGAAGAAGATGAAGACGGTTTAGAACTTGAAGCACACGTTAATTATTTAGACGTTCAATTAACCGTTGTAGGCGAAGAACTTTTATATTATCAAGCAATTGAACTTGGCGAAAGTATTATCGACTACGATAAAAATAAAGACGTAGAGTTTTTTAGTGTTGAATGGGCTAACCAAGTAACGTTATACCCTGGTAATATGGCGATAATTTTCCCTAACGACTTACACGTTGGTGGGTTAATAAGCGAAAATGCTGAAAAGGTTAAAAAATTAGTGTTTAAACTTAAAATATAATGAGTAAAAGTAGTAAACCCGTAGCAACTAACACAATTAAGTTGCAAAAAATTAAAAAAATTTGTTTGCGCGCGTTAAAAATCATAGCATTATTAGCGCTTTTTGTGGTGTCTTATGCTATATCGTACTATCTTAACGGGTTTGAAGAAACTAATAAAAAATTAATTACCTTGCTTGTTTTAGGTGTGGCAGGGTACGTGCTTTTTTACGTAATTTACACAATTTTTTACGTAATTACAAAAATTAAACTTAGTTTAAAAAATAAGCGTGCAACTAAAAACGTTGTTAATTGTGATGAAGAAGCGGCTAAAATTATGCAAAACCAAAAGTATCAATTTAATTTTGATACAAACCTTACCTTTAACGATAATTTAAATAGCTATTTATCGCAAACGGTAGTAATGGTTGAAGACGTAGCCAACGTATACTCAATAGGTGGTAAATACGCATTTTTAAACTATACCGTTTACGACGCTATTGACGTAGTTAGCAACGCTATTGACGTATTGCACGATAAAATCGACGGATTTTTAACAAGCAAAGCGCTTGTTCCGTTTAAGTTTTACGATAAACCTATTTCTTTCGTTTCAAGTGAACTTAATAAACTTATTTATGAAGAAGAAAAAACACCTGTAATTGAAGAAGAGGTTAAGCCTAAAAAAACGTCGGCAATTAAAGAAAAATTAATGCAAATAGGCGCAAAAGCAGGTAAAACCGTATTGCGTAAACCTATCAATAATTTAGCAAATTCTATTACTGAATTTTTTGCCAGTGAAAGCGTTAGAGTATACGGTAAAAACGGTAAAATGCCAAAGAAAATTAAGGAGAAAAAGTAAATGGATGAAATTTTATTAGTAGTGTCTAACGTTGCTTTTATCTTCTTTATAATAGCCAGCGTTTTCTTTGGATTTTCGCTTGCAGTTCAGTCGTTAATTACTAAAGTAATTAAAAACGTAAACGCCGAATCAGATAAAAACTATTTAAAAGTGCCAGAGGCTGAACGTGAAGTTTGCAACGAAGTTATTAGTGACGTAGCGTTTAAACTTTCAAAACTTTCTGACGAACAAAAAAGAATTAAACAAATTAAATCAACTAACAAAATTCGCAAGTTTTTTAGGCTTAGCGAAATTCCCGTTGAAGAAACAACCGTTACGGTAAAAGACGTTGCCGCTACCGTTTTAGACGGGGTTGCAGTTGCTTTTTACGGTACTACAGAAAACAAGCCTCACCTTAATTTTAGCGAGCGTGAAATTTTTAAAATTTTAACTACGTTAAAAAACAGGGTAAAAGACGTTTTAACGGCTACTAACGTTATTTGGCTTAAAGAATTACCTATTTCCTTTTTTGTTATTTGCTATAACGTTTACGGTATGGTTGATAAAATTAAAAACAAACCACTTGTGTTATTACTTGTTAAAATTATAGATTTTTGTTTATGGTTTTCACGCATATTGTCGCCGGTTGGTATAGGTAAATATTTAGTGAACGACCTTTCAAAAGACGGGTTAAACGGTGTAATTAACTCTACAATTTCATCAGTTATTGTTAAAGAACTTGCCGTTATTTATTACGAAAAAAACAATTAAAAATTATGGCGTGGCGTTATGCTACGCTTTTTTTATAAAATTTTAATAAAAATTTATAATAGGTGTTTACAATTACAATATTTTGTGGTAAACTTATTTAGGTTAAGGTTATCTTACTAAATATAGTGGTGGAGGCGTTTATGCAAGGTAGAATTCATTCTGTGTTTTCTGGTGGAACTGTTGACGGGCCAGGAATTCGTTTCGTTGTATTTACGCAAGGTTGTCCACTTCGTTGTAAGTATTGCCACAACCCTGATAGCTGGCTTTATAACGACGGCGAAGTTCGTACCGTTGCCGACTTAACTAATGAAATTATTAAATACAAAAATTATTTTGGTACAACTGGTGGTTTAACCGTGTCGGGTGGGGAACCACTTTTGCAAATCGATTTTGTTATTGAACTTTTTAAATCGGTTAAGCGTTACGGTATAAATACTGCGCTTGATACGTCGGGCTATTTATTTAACGAAAACAACGCAGAATTATTATCTAAGTATGAAGAACTTGATAAATATTGCGATTTGTACCTTTTAGACGTTAAGCATATTCGTGATGATGAGCACAAAGCGTTAACCGGCGTTTCTAACGTAAACACGCTTGCATATGCAAAATGGCTTTCTAATAGGGGTGCTAAAATTTGGATTAGGCACGTTTTAGTTCCAGGCTATACTGATAACGACGAATATTTAACTGAACTTTCAGCCTTTATTGGCACTTTAAAGGGAGTTGAAAAAGTAGAAGTTTTACCATATCATACAATGGGTGTAGTTAAGTATCAAAATTTAGGATACGACTATCCATTAAAAGACGTTACTGCTCCAACTAAAGAACGCGTATTAAACGCTAAAAATATCTTAAAATTAGGTAAATAATATGTTGAACGACAAAAATTATAAAGAAAATTTAAAAGGTTTACAAATTTTAGAAGTTAGTGGTGAAGGTTGCGCAAACTGTATTTCACTTATGGGTATGCTTGCTAACGTGGTAGGTAGTAGAAGCGACGTGTCGCTTGTTCATTTTGAACTTGATGAAAACTCTAAAAACTTTATTGAAGAATATGATATCGACCGTGTTCCTACCGTTTTACTTTTAGACGACGGTAAAGAAATTGCCCGTGTAAAAGGTTATCAGCCAGAAGAAGTTTTTGAAGTATGGCTCGACTTTAAAATTAGCGAATATAAAAACGGCAAAAACTAATTTAAATAAATTTAAAAAATTTATCAAAATTTTGTAAAACTGTTGCAATTGCAACATTAAATTGCAAAATTCTATGATATTATTAAATAAAGAAGAAAATTAAACTTTAAGGAGACTTAAAAATGAAAAACTATAAAGGTTGGGAAGGTTTTATTCCCGGTAAATGGTGTGACGACGAAGTTAACGTAAGAGACTTTATTCAAAAGAACTACACCCCTTACGAAGGCGACGACTCATTCCTTGCTCCTGCAACTGAAGCAACAAAAGAACTTTGGAAAGAAGTTATGGCGTTAAGCAAGAAGGAAAGAGATAACAACGGCGTACTTGACGCTGATACAAAAGTTGTTTCTTCACTTACAAGCCACGGCCCAGGCTACATCAATAAAGATTTAGAAAAAATCGTTGGTTTACAAACTGACGCTCCTTTCAAACGTTCACTTCAACCATTTGGCGGTATTAAAATGTCTGCTCAAGCGCTTGAAATGTACGGTTACCAAGTAGACCCACTTGTTACTGAAATTTTTACAAAATATCGTAAAACTCATAACGACGGTGTATTTGATGCGTACACTCCAGAAATGCGTGCTTGTCGTTCATCACACATTTTAACTGGTTTACCAGACACTTATGGTCGTGGTAGAATTATCGGTGACTATCGCCGTGTTGCTCTTTACGGTGTTGACTACCTTATCAAGAAAAAGGAAGAAGACAAAAACTTAATTTGTGGTGAAATGACGCCAGACAAAATTAGAAACCGTGAAGAAATTTCTGAACAAATTAAAGCACTTAAAGGCTTAAAAGCAATGGCTCAAATTTACGGTTGTGATATCAGCGAACCTGCTACAACTGCTAAAGAAGCTATCCAAGCAACTTACTTTGGTTACCTTGGTGCTGTTAAAGACCAAAACGGTGCAGCAATGAGTATCGGCCGTGTATCTACCTTCCTTGACATTTACATTGAAAGAGATATCGCAAACGGTACGTTAACTGAAGTTGAAGCACAAGAACTTATGGATCACTTCATTATGAAACTTCGTATGGTTCGATTCATGAGAATTCAATCATACAACGAACTTTTCTCTGGTGACCCTACTTGGGTAACTGAAGCAATCGGTGGTATGGGTGTTGACGGTAGACCTTTAGTTACTAAAAACTCTTTCCGTGTACTTCACACTCTTATTAACTTAGGTCCTGCTCCAGAACCAAACCTTACGGTATTATGGTCTAAAAACCTTCCTGCAAACTTCAAAAAATTCTGTGCTACCATTTCTATCAAAACGTCTGCTATTCAATACGAAAGTGACGACCTTAGGAGACCTGAAATGGGTGACGATTACGGTATTGCTTGTTGCGTATCTTGTATGAAAATCGGTAAAGATATGCAATTCTTCGGTGCGCGTGCTAACCTTGCTAAGTGCTTACTTTACGCTATCAACGGTGGTAAAGACGAACTTATGAAAGATAAAGTTACAGGCAAACCAATGCAAGTTTCACCTAAATTTGAAGCAATTACTTCTAACGAAGCGCTTGACTTTAACGAAGTAATGGAAAAATACACTCAAATGATGGAATGGCTTGCTGGCGTATACGTAAACGCTCTTAACCTTATCCACTACATGCACGACAAATACGCTTACGAAGCAATTGAAATGGCTTTACACGATAGTGAAGTTCGCCGTTTCTTCGCTACTGGCGTTGCTGGTTTATCTTGCGTAGCAGACTCACTTTCTGCAATTAAATACGCTAAAGTTTACCCAATTAGAAACGAAGATGGTATAGTTGTTGACTTTAAAATTGAAGGCGACTTCCCTAAATACGGTAACAACGACGACAGAGTTGACTCATTAGCAGTTGACCTTGTTAAAAAGTTTATGAATATGATTCGTACGCATTATACGTATAGAGACTCTGTTCCTACAATGTCTATTCTTACTATCACTTCAAACGTAGTTTACGGTAAGAAAACTGGTAATACTCCAGACGGTAGACGTTCGGGCGAACCACTTGCTCCAGGTGCTAACCCAATGCACGGTAGAGATACTCACGGTGCTCTTGCATCACTCGAATCAGTTGCAAAATTACCTTATGAATATTCAAGAGACGGTATTTCTAACACCTTCTCAATCACACCTGAATCATTAGGTAAAGACGATTAATATAATATAAAGGAGGACTATTTATGTCACAAAAAGTTGATAATTTAGTAAATATGTTAGACGCTTATTGCGCTGACGGTGGCCACCACCTTAACGTAAACGTTTTCAACCGTGATACGCTTTTAGACGCGCAAGCTCATCCTGAAAAATATCCGCAACTCACTATTAGAGTTTCGGGCTACGCCGTTAACTTCATTAAACTTACGAAGGAACAACAAGACGACGTAATTTCTCGTACTATTCACGAATCAATGTAACAAAATCGGGGGTGTTTTAATGCACCCCCAAATTTTTTAACTTTTAGTATTTATGCATAAATTAGGTATAAATTTCGAACACGTTGTTGCGTCGGCTAACGAATCTAACACGTCAATTTTCGAAACGCTTAAAAAATTAAAATTATACGGAATTTCTTCGGTTGATATTTTGTCATCACGAATTTTTTGTGATGCAAGCCCCGTTAAAAAAGACTTGCTTTTATCTGGCGTTAGTGCCGACTGCGTGTTTTTTATGGGTGATTTTGGGCATGACGAAAATATAGGTTACGCACTTAGCGTAGTTGATTTTTGTGCCGAAAACGGTGTTAAGCAAATTATGTTATTAACTAAAGAGTTTGCTACAAATGATGATTTAGTTAAATACGACGCGCTTTTAAAAAGAAATTTACGCAGAATTGTTAAATATGCTAAAAATTTCAACGTTAAGGTTGCTATTGAAAACTTTGGTGGAGAATTTAGCGCGTTTTCAACTATTGAACGCGTTTTAAACCTTGTTAAATCGATAAAAGACTTAGGCGTTATATTCGATAGTGGCAACTTCTTACAAGCAGGAGAAGACCCTTTAAACGCCGTAAAAGTGTTAATGCCGTATTTACATCGCGTTCACCTTAAAGATAGAACTTATACTGAAGTTATAGGCTCTCCTATGAAACCGTCTATTGATGGTAAAAACACGTATACAACTACTTTAGGTGAAGGGGATAGCAAAATTAAAGAAATTATTAGCGAAGTTAATAAAAATTACGATAATATCGATTTTGTTTTAGAGTTTGATTTTGAAAAATTAAACGTAACCGAAAATATTTTAAATTCGGCTACCTATTATTTTACGGAGATTAACTAATGAAAGTTTCTAAAGCCGTTACGGAACTTATGGAAGGGTTTAAAGAATATAATCCAGTGAATATTGAGTATGGTAAAGACCAAATCGTAGGGTTTCCTAACGATATTAACGGTTGCGACCTTGTAGTTTACGTTAAAGAAAAAGAATTAACTTTAACCTACGGTTATCATCACGCTCATTTTGATAGTGACGACACGAATTCGTGCATTATTCACGGCGTAAAACTTTTATCGGGTGAGTATGCGTCGGTTGAATATTTTTCAGGCGATAACGACTTGTTTGGTGGTGCAAGGCCATCTTCAACTTGTAATTTTAATAAACTTTCAGTAGGAATTACAGTTGAATCTAAAGCATTATATCTCCCCCAAAACTCTTCTCCTCGCTGACCTTTTCGTAACTCTCGACGTATTAATCCTCG
>JAGBYC010000013.1 GCA_017628935.1 Clostridia bacterium
ACGTGTGCTCTTCAGATATAAACTGACGATTTAACGTTTTAAATTTCAGCACCAGACAATTTTTTAACTGATTTAGTGTTCCAAATATCGCGCTTAATTTCAGTTGCAAAAAGCAATAACATAAATACGCTAACAACAACTAATAAAATTAAGTATTGAATAGCAGTTGCTTTTAAAATTAAACAAATTGCACCACTTACTATAATATATACCAAATAGCCAAACGAAAGTTTTAAGGCGTTGTTTTTACTTAATACGTTAAACACTAAAAGTAACGCCATAGCAATTATAACTGCCGTAATTATGCCAGACGGCTTAATTAACACTTCAGTTATCATAGTTGGTATTTTATTGAAAAATTCGATAAATACTTCCATTTACTCTCCTTCAATCATTACGTTAAATATAGAATTAAAAAGCGCATCATCAAGCATAATTTCACCCGACTTAAAGTCACCGTCTAACGCACAAAGTTTATCGTTAATTTGCTTTAAGCGTTTTGGCGAAAAGTTTTTGGCTTGTTCTTTCGCTTTTTTTATTTGCCATTCTTCAGTGCCAAGCGACAACGCAAGTTCTTTACTATCGCAAGCAGAAATAGCTGAGTAAAACAACCTTCTAAAATGATAAAATATAGCCGAAAAAATACGTTGCTTATCAGCATTTTTATTAAGCATATCGGTAAAAATTGCCATCGCTTCGTTATTTTTAGAACGCGCAATTTTTTCGGTTAATTCGTAAATTTGATAGTCGGTATCCTTATGAGTAAGCGCTTCAACCGACTCTTTTGTAATTTCAGCGCCCTTACCTGCAAAGGCAATAAGTTTTTTAACTTCGGTTGAAATTTTAGTCATATCAAGACGGCAAAATTCTAAAACTAAACTGCACGCTTCGTTACCTATAACAACGCCTGCGTTTAAACATTCTTGCTTAACCCATTTAGTTGCCGTAACTTCGTCTAGCTTACCACAATCAACAAGTGTAACCCTTTCAAGTTTTTTAAGGTTTACCGACGGCTTTTCGTTAACGATAATTAAAATAGTTGTTTCAAAATCTTCAGTAAATACGCGCTTAAACATTTTGCCTTTAAGTTCGTTAGCAGTTGGGTAAAACCCGTTTAAAACCACTATACGCTTATCTGCCATAAATGGATACGCTGAAATAGTAGCGAAAAACGCGTCAGGCTCGTTGCTTACGGCATCAGCATCAAAAGCGTCGAAATTAAACTCTGGAAAGGTTAAAAAGGCGTTTTTAATAAGTTCAACTGCTTTATTGCGTAAAAACGCGTCTTCCCCTTCAATTAAATATATAGGCATTGCGCCGTTTAATAAACTTTTTTTAAGTTCTTGAAATTTCATATATATTAACCGTTACAAATATATTTTAACAAATATATTTAAAAAAATCAAGATTTTATACTATATTTATAATGACAAATGACGCTATAAATAGGCTAAATAGTACGCTAAACAATATTATACGCTCTTTTTTAGTTATATTGAATTTATCAAGCGTAATTATAAACGCCGAATAGTAAAACACCGTTGAAACGCTAAAACGTAAATTTCTAATTAAAAAGAATTCGTCGTTAATATTATTTATTATTAAATTTACGGCATTAAACGTATACTCTGGTAAAAGCGATAACGCTTTAAATATAGGCGAAATC
>JAGBYC010000014.1 GCA_017628935.1 Clostridia bacterium
AGCTGACGTAAGGCGCGCCGATAGAAAAACGGTAATTGACAAAATTGCCGCATCTTACATACTTGAAGGCTATATGAACAAAATTAAAAATAGTGGTAACAAATTATGAGTAATGAAAAATTAGATTTAATAGAAGAAGAATTTGAAGATTTTGAAATAGTTGATTTAACTGATGAAGACGGTAACGTTATGCAATTTTATTTAGTTGATATTCGTGAGTTTAAAGGTAAAAACTACGCCTTTTTACTTCCAGCTGAAGAAATTGAAGGCGACGATATGGACGCTGTTTCTATCTTTGAATTATCAGGCGACGATGAAAGTGGTATTTTACTTCCAGTAGAAGATGAAAAACTTTTAGACGAATTATACGTTGACTTTATGGCTGATTACGACCCTGAAACTGCAGGTTACGAATCTAACGACGCTTTAGCACCTAATTCTTAATTTAAGGAGAATTCTATGAGAAAATTATTAACGGCCATCTTAGTTTCCGTGCTTTTAATTTCAACGGCGTTATTTGTTACGTCTTGTAATCCGGCACCAACTAAATATACTATTACCTATGATACGAACGGTGGCATAATATCTCAAACAACTCAAGAAGTAGACGCTAACGACTTTACTTTGTTAATTCCTGAAAAAGCAGGGCACACTTTTAAAGGTTGGATTTTAAACGGTAACTATTTTACTGAAGATAACCTTTTACGTAGCGACGTTACTTTAGTTGCAGACTGGGAAGTTAATAGATTTAACGTTACTTTTGAACTTGGTAAATACGGAACTATTACTGGTTCAACTACTCAAATTTTACCAGCTGTAGGTTATACTTTACCAACTGTATCGGCAATTGATAACAACGTTGCTAAGTTTGATAAGTGGCTTTTAAACGGTTCACCGTTTGATAAATTTAGCGTTTTAAATAGCGATATTACTTTAGTTGCTAGTTACGACGTAAAAATGTATGAAATAACGTACGATTTCGTTGGAACTTTAAAGCGCGACGATGAAATTTTAAATATTACTAAAGAATATTTACCAAAAAGCAAAGATAGTTACGTTTTACCAACGGTTGAACGTGAAGGTTACGACTTTAACGGCTGGCTTTTAAACGGCGAACCGTTTGATGGTAATAGCGACTTAACTAGCGACTGTACTTTAGTTGCCGACATGCAAACTAAGTTGTACAACGTTTACTACTTTGGCGACCAAACCGAGTTTGAAACGTATAAAACGACGGGTACGCTCGTAGAAGGTACTTACGAAGTAGAAACGGGCTTTGTTTACGGTTACACTTATAATCTTAAACCTATTGAAGATTTACCAAATAAAACGGGTATATATACCGGTTTTTACTATGATAATAACGGTGAAAAACAACTTATTAATAAAATGTCAAATAAAGGCTCGTGGTCTTATTTAAGTGACGTTTACCTTTTAAAATCGTATGAAGACGACGTTCTTACCGTAAGATATCATAGCCCTGAAAACAAAATAGTTGTAGATAGCAAAGAATATATTTGCTTTGACGACGTTGTTTTAGTTGAAAATATAAGTAGTGCTAAGCTTATGAGTAATTATACCTTTGCCGACCTTACCGTATTTAGTGGATGGCGTTATGGTAACGATCTTATCACTAGCGATGAAGATTTACAAGAAGTTCTATCAACTAAAGGTAAAAACGACGTTGTTGATTTATACGCAGAGTTTGATACTTCAGTTAAATATATTAAATTCGTTTATAACGGCGAAATTAAACATATTGAAAAAATTGATGAAGATAAAGAGTATAATATCCCTGACGGTCTTACCAACCTTGAAACTAGCGCAGAAGAAAGCAACCCAGGTTACGATTATAAGTGGATGTATAATGGTGAAGAGTTTACGCCTATCATGTTTGAAGATGCTAGCGCCATTCAAGACGTTAACGTAAACCTTACCCCTATAGCGTATAAAACAAGTAAAATTATAATTTCAGTATGGGGCCCTGAAAACGATATAACTATGGGCGCTATCACTTATAAAAATAACGTTACGTCGTACAGCGTTGAAATTGAAGGCGATTTCAGTTCGGGTGATAAGTTAAACGAAGTTTTAGAAAACTTTAAAATTGAAGCGTTTAACGGTTATAACTTTAAGTATATAACTACCGAGGCTTGGATTGATGGTGTTTCTTCAGAACCTACTAGATGTGGTAACGGTTCGTCTGATAGAGATTATACTATTATAATTCCAGGAAATAAAGATGAGGTTAACTTATACGTATACTTCTATTTTGATGGAATTTTATAAAAAATTAAAACGCATCTAGTTTTGCTAGGTGCGTTTTTTATGGTAGTATATTTATTTATAATTTTACAATACTTAAAGTAAGGTTAAACGATTGATTTTTAAAAAAAATTATGTTAAACTATGTACCGTTTAAGAGGTAATTATGCTATTTACAACAACTTTAAATCAAATGCTTGTGCTTGTAATTTTTATAGCAATAGGCTTTATAATTCAAAAAGTTAAGTTAGTGCCGGAAAATTCTTCTACGGTAGTATCTAAACTTGAAAATAATTTATTTATTCCAGCGCTTGTTTTAAACGCGTTAATGTATACTGAAAATATACTTGCAAACTCGTCTATTATATTGTTTGGTTTAGGCGTAGTTGCCGTTACTATGTTTGTTGGTTACTTTATAGTAAAGTCAATGGCTAAAGACGAATATACACGCACTATTTACGCATACGGAATTTATTTTTCAAACTTTTCGTTTATGGGTAACGCCGTAGTTCAAACTATTTTCCCACAGCATTTTAGTAATTATATGTTATTTACTATTCCTGCTCAAATACTAGTGTTTGGTTGGGCAATTCCATTTTTATTAACCCCAAAAGACGGTGAACTTTTAAATGCAAATAGTGAAGAAAAAACGGCTTTTCAAAAATTTGTAAAACCATTTTTAAACCCAACTTTAATTTGCGTTGCATTAGGCCTAATTTTCGCTTTAACTGGCTTTGGTAACGTTTTAAAAACTAACGTTCCTTTCGTTACAAGCGTAGTTAGTGGGCTTGCTAACTGTATGTCGCCACTTGCAATGATTTTAACGGGTATGATTATTGCTAAATACGACTTTAAAAACACAATTAAAAAACCTGCAGTTTACATTTTGTCAGCGCTTAGATTAATTGTTTTTCCGTTAGTATTCGGCTTAATTGCAAAATTGTTTATAACTGATTATTCGTGGATGGTTTGTATGGTATGTTACCTTGGTATGCCACTTGGTTTAAGTTCGGTAATAATACCAACGGCGTATGGTAAAGACACGTCAGAGGCGGCAACTTTAGCCCTTGTTTCGCACGTGTTATGCGTTGCAACTATACCGGTAATTTTCACACTTTTAATAGGATAATATTTAAGGATAGCATAGTTTTGCTATCCTTTTTTAACGCCATATTTTTGTAAAATTTACTTATTTTAAAATTCAATTAAACAAAATGTTATTATTTATAATAAAGGTGCGAAAATGCGCTTGACAATTATAAGGCGTTGTGATAGAATAATTAAAAATCAAATCTTTAAGTTAATACGAGATATTGACAAGGTTGGCATAATTAAGTAAGGGTAAGTTTTGTCTTGCCTAAATTTTGCTAAGTCTTGTCCTAAACAAGGCTTTTTGTTTTTTTGGAGAGTTTATGTCTAACTCAAAATTTAAATTTTACACTAATAAAGTAAATGCAACAGCGCTTGCAGAAGATTTTAATTTATCTTTATCACCTAATGGAAATTACGTTGTTTTACCCGGTTTCTTTGATGTTCACGTACATTTAAGAGAGCCGGGCTTTTCATATAAAGAAACAATTTTATCAGGCACTAAAGCGTCGGCAAGGGGTGGCTATACGGCAGTATGTAGTATGCCTAACCTTA
>JAGBYC010000147.1 GCA_017628935.1 Clostridia bacterium
CGTGTAAAGAGGTATTCCTTCTTGACCTACAGTAGAAAGGGTCCACGTAAACGTTGGATATTGCCAGAACAACCATGCTGGAAGTATAAGCGATATAATAACGATAACAAAAAGCCAAATCATACTAGGGTCGTCATCAAACAAGCCACCGAACACACCTACAAGAGTTAATATAAATGCAAATGCTGCATAAATAATAAACCAAATGCTAAGCCAGTTATTAGGGGCTTTGTAAGTTGCGTCCATACGTTTTACCTTAGAAATAGGTACTTCGGTATGTGCAATTTGGCGTTTAGTTGCATCGGTAGTAAATACGCGCTTATTAGTTATGGTAACTGAGCAAGAAACGTCTTTTCCGCCTCGGTTAACTTTAGCGTATTCGAATTCCCTTACGACTACTTCATCCTTAATTAACTGCATACTCTCTCCTTATATTTATTTTTTATACCACGCGAACGCGTAACGCATACGCATAATAATAATTAAATTATACTCTTATAAATATGCTAAGTCAATACAGATTTAGAAATTTTTTCACTTTTTTATCATAAAACGGCGCTAATTTACACCATTTTTTATATAAATTTTACTATACGGCATAGGTTACAGTCTTTCATCATATATTACGGTATGAAAAAGGCGCTTTCAATAATACTTGGGGTTGTATGCGTATTAACAACCTTTTTAACGGTTATTACGTTTAAATCTACGGCTAATGAGCCGTTTAACGACGATAGGCAAATTTTAACCGTTTGGCAAATAGATAGTTTTGAAGGTGGCGTTGGTAGTAGAACGTCTTTTTTAAAAAAGGTGTGCAATAGTTATACTACTAAAAATCCTAACGTTTTATTTTTAGTGTCGGCACACACCGTAGAAAGTGCAAAAAAACTTATTGAAAGGGGGCAGTATCCTGACCTTATTTCTTACGGAGCGTGTGGCATAGATATAGGTAGTAGGGCGTTAGAGATTAAAGGTTTTAACGAAGTTAACGATGGTGGAGCGCCTATAAAAAAGCGTTACGCTATAAGTTGGTGTAGGGGTAATTATTTTCACATAAAGCGTGGTAACGGTGGAGAACTTATTTTAAGTGAAAACTTATATAATTCTTCGCTAGCGTCGGCAACGTATAACGGGGTGTTTAAAGATAATTATTTAGTGTTAGAGCCTTTAACGGCGTATAGAAGTTTTACGGCTAAAAAGAACGTAGAAATGATAGGAACGGGGCGTGATATAGTAAGGTTAACTAATAGAAAAATAGATTTTACCGCCACCGCGCTTAGTGGATATAATGATTTATATCAGTACATATCTATAACGTCTAACACTAATGAAAAAATAGCCGTGGCAAACGCTTTTATAAAATACTTATTAAGTGAAGAAGTTCAAAAAAAATTAACTGAAATAAATATGCTGTCGTCAGTAATAAAAGGGTTGTATGCCGACGAGTATTTTTCATTAGCCGAAAAGTGTAATTTTACCGTAACGGCTAAATTTTACCAAACTGAAGAAGAAATTAACGATATAAAACAAAACGCTTTAGCGTTTTTTAAAAATCGTAGTAGCGAAGATTTTATAAAATCACTCAAATAGTTGTAAAAAATTCAGTATTGTTGTAAAATAGGAGATAGAGTATTGAAGTACGTAAATTTAATAAATGAATTAGGTAGTATAAAAACGCAAAGCGATTACCCCCTTTCACACCTTAATAGGTATGGTACGGGTGGCAACGCCGACCTTGTAGTTTTTCCTAACAGTGAAGAAGAACTAAGGTACGTTATTAAACTTATAAAGGGTAAGTTTCCTTTTTTTACTATCGGTGGCGGAAGTAATTTACTTATATCTGATAAAGGGTATAGAGGCGTAATTATTTCAACTAAAAACCTTACCAAAATAGAAATTAAGGGTTGCCTTTTAACTGCTGAGTGTGGCGCAAAACTTAAAAGCGTTGTTGAAGAAATGCAAAACAATTCTTTTTCCGGCTTAGAGTTTTCAGTAGGTATTCCTGCAACGGTAGGTGGAGCAGTTTGTATGAACGCAGGTTGCTACGGTAAGTCGATAAGCGATAAAGTTTGCTACGTTACTACCGACGTTTCTACGTACTCTACTAAAGAATGTGACTTTTCGTACCGTAAAAGCAGGTTTTTAAACTCTAACGAGGTTATTATTAAAACGTGCTTTAATCTTCGCCCTGAAGAATACGATTATATTGAAGAAAAGTTAGCGCTATATAAAAGTTTTAGAAAAAATCCTAAAGGGCGCAACAGTGGTTCGGTGTTTAAAAACGACGGATACTTTGCAGGTAAAATTATCGACGAGGTTGGACTTAAAGGGTTTAGTGTAGGCAAAGCCAAAATTTCAACCGAACACGCTAACTTTATTATTGCTGAAAAGGGCGCTACGTCTATGGATATTTATAATTTAATTAAACAAATTAAAGAAAGGGTTTATAAACTTAAACAAATAAATCTAACTGAAGAAATTATTTATTTTGGTGAATTTTAATGATACTTACAACTGATTATCACACTCATACCGTATATAGTCACGGCAAGGGCAAAATTATTGATAACGCTTTGGCAGCGAAAGAGGCTGGCGTAAAAACTATTTGCATAACCGACCACGGTTTTTCGCACCCAGCGTACGGTATGAGAAGAAGAAAACTTGATAAAATGCGTAACGAGTGTAACTTGGCTAAGCAAGAAACGGGCGTAAACGTGCTTTTAGGTATAGAATCTAACTTGCTTGGCGTTAGTGGTAAAACTGACGTTAAAATTAGCGACTACGACAAGTTAGACGTGTTTTTAGCAGGTATTCATCGTTTTATTTTATACGATACTTTAGGCGAGTGGTTTACTTTGCTTGGCGCTAACTTTTTAACGCGTTTATTTAAAAAAGAACCAAGCAAAGAACTTATTAAACGCACCACTAAGGTTTATATTAATGCAATTAAAAATAATCCTATTGATATTTTAACTCACCCTGGTTACCTTGTGTTTGCCGACGCTGAAGAGGTTGCAAAATGTTGCCGTGATTACGGTACGCTTTTTGAAATTAACTCACGCAAAAGCCATCTTAGTGACGACGACTGGGTTAAGGTTATAAATACGGGCGTCGATTTCGTTGTTAATAGTGACGCTCACGCTCCTAAAAATATAGGGCAAATTGATTATGCAAAAAGCCTTATTGAAAGGCTTGAAATTCCACTTGATAGAATTAAAAATATTAACGGCAAAACTCCTGAAAAATTAAGATTTGCTGAGTTTAAAAAGGGGTTTTAACGTTTTAAAGGTGAAGTATGACTTTTTCTGAAAAAGTTAAAAACGAAATAATTTCAAAATTTAACGCGTCGCCGTGCTGTAAAATAGCCAACTTATCGGCTTTCGTTAGGGGTAGTGGTACTATTGAATCGGCTGGTGGTTTCGTGGGTTTTGAAATCGTTACTGAAAACGAAGTGGCGTTTAACGCTTATAAAGATATTTTAGTAACGTTATTCGGGGCTGAACTTGATTTAAAAATTATTAAGGACAAGCTTACCAAAAAAAATAAATACTCGCTTACCTTTTTATCAAGTAAAAGTTTATCGGTGCTTGTTGAACTTGGTATTTTATCGGTGGGGCAAGACGGTATTACTTTAAACTTAAGTATTGATAAATACGTAGTTGAAAACGATTGTTGCGTTAAAGAATACATAAAAGGCGCGTTTATAGGTTCGGGTAGTGTTACAGTTCCGTCACTTACCGATAAAAAAAATAAAGGCTACCATTTAGAATTCGTGTTTTCTAAATACCAAACTGCAGACGATTTTTCATTACTTTTAACGTCGCAAGGTTTTTTACCTAAACTTATTGAAAGAAAAGAACGCTACGTTATTTATTTTAAAAACGCCGAAGAAATTAGTGATATTTTAGCGTATATGGGCGCTACCAAAAGTTGTTTTGCCCTTAACGACGTTATTATTGAAAAAGATATTAGAAACGATACTAACCGTAAGGTTAATTGTGAAATAGGTAATTTAAATAAGCAAGTTGAGGCGTCTATTAAGCAAACTAAAAACATTTCTATTATTATTGAAACGGTAGGTCTTGACAGTTTAAGTAAAGAATTAAAAGATACTGCAAACGCCCGTTTACAAAATCCTGACGCAACGCTTGACGAACTTGCTGAAATTTTAAAAGTAAGTAAAAGCTGTGCTAACCACAGGCTTAGAAAATTAAACGAAATTGCTAAAAATATAATAAATTAAAATGATAAATAAACCTTCTACTTTAAAGATAATTAACCTTTTACAGAACTACGGCTTTAAAGCCTACGTTGTGGGTGGCGCTGTTAGAGACGCTTACTTAGGGTTAGAAATAAACGACGCTGATATCACAACGTCGGCAACGCCTACCGAAGTAACTACCGTGTTTGAAAGTAACGGGTATAGGGTTATTCCTACCGGTATAAAACACGGCACGGTTACCGTTCTGGTTGACGGAGAAGGGGTTGAAATTACTACGTTTAGAAGTGAAAGCAATTACGTAGACAATCGCCACCCTGAAAGCGTAGAGTTCGTTGACGACGTAAGTGGTGACCTTTTACGCCGTGATTTTACCGTTAACGCTATGGCGTATAACGAAACTGAGGGGTTAATTGACCTTTACGGGGGTAAAAACGACTGTGATAGTAAAATTCTTCGCGCCGTTGGTAATGCGAACGAACGATTTAATGAAGACGCTTTAAGAATATTGCGTGCGCTTCGTTTCGTTTCAAAACTTGGCTTTACGGTAGAAAAAGAAACGTCTAAAGCGATATTTAAAAACGTTAATTTATTAAATGGTATTTCTAAAGAAAGGGTGTACCAAGAACTTGTTAAAATTTTAAAAGGTAAGTACGTTGAAGAAACGCTTTTAAAATACAAAAAGGTAATTTTTGAAATTATACCCGAACTTAAAGCGTGCGACGGGTTTGACCAAAAAAGCAAATACCACGCTTACGACGTATACACTCATATAGTAAAAACGGTAGGGTATAGCAAAAACGAAAACGTCGTTAGATTAGCGTGTTTACTTCACGATATTGCTAAGCCGTATTCTTTTACCGTTGACGAGTTTGGGCGTGGCCATTTTTACGGGCATCAAGAAAAGGGTGCAGAAATGGCAGTAAGCATTTTAAAAGGTTTAAAAGTTGACAATAAGACTATTGCTACCGTTGAAACGGTTATTCGCTTGCACGATACGGTTATTCCTGCTAATAGGGTTAAGGTTAAAAAGTTTTTATCTAAACACGGTTATGAAATTTTACGCGTGCTAATCGAAGTTAGAATTGCCGACGCGCTTGCTCACGCCGTTACGTACGTTAAAGAACGCGTTGAAGAAAGCAAAGCCGTTTTAGAAATTGCTAACGATATTATTTCAAAGGGTGAGTGTTTTACCTTAAAACAACTTGCCGTGAACGGAACTGACCTTGAAAAGCAAGGGCTTAAAGGCGAAGAAATTAAAAACGCTTTAAACTTTCTTTTAAGGTTAGTTATTGAAGAAAGGGTTGAAAATAATAAACAAAGTTTATTAAAGGCTATTAAATGAAAGAAGAACTTTTAGCGAAAATTAAATTGTTACCCGTAAATCCCGGCGTTTACGTTATGTTAGATGTTGACGGTAACGTAATTTACGTAGGCAAGGCAAAACGCCTTAAAAATAGGGTAACGCAGTATTTCCGTAACGGATATAAAACGGAAAAAGTTGCGCAAATGGTTATGAATATAGATGATTTTTACTATATTATAACTCCTACTGAGCGCGACGCTCTTTCGCTTGAAAATAATCTTATTAAAAAGCACAAACCTAAGTATAACATTTTACTTAAAGACGATAAAACCTACCCTTATATTAGGGTGAATATAAAAGACGATTATCCTACTTTTACCGTAACAAGAAAACCTACTAAAGACGGTGCTAAGTATTTTGGTCCGTTTATGTGTGGCGTTAACGTTAACGACGTTTTAGCAATTATTCGCGACGCTTTTAAAACGCGCCCTTGCAAATATCAAATTACTATTTCAAAAAATAAAAAAGAGTGTTTAAATTACCATATAGGCTTGTGCTTAGCACCGTGTAGTAAAAAATGCAGTCGCGACGAGTATATGGTTGAAGTTAATAAAGCCGTTGACTTTTTAAGTGGTAACGATAGTATTGCCGAAAAAATTTTGCTTGAAAAAATGAACGTTGCCGCTGAAAACGAAGAGTTTGAAACGGCTATGGCGCTTCGTGATAGACTTAAAATGCTATCAGCCCTTAAAGAGCGTAAAATTACGGCAATGAGTAAGTTTATTACTGCCGATATTATTACCGTTTCAAGCGATGGTATTTCAAGCGCCATTAACGTATTATTCGTTCGTAATGGTAGAATGCTTGGTTCAAGGTTTTTTACTGCCGATACGTTAGCCGAAACTGACGGTGAGCGTTTAACGGCGTTTATAGGCCAGTTTTATCAAGATGGTAGAGAAATTCCCGACGAAATTATACTTCCTTTTGAAACGGGCGACAACGCGCTTATTAGCGACTATTTGTCAGTAGTAAAAGAAAAAGTGGTTGAAGTTACCGTTCCAAAACAAGGCGTTAAAAAGCGTTTAATTGAAATGTCTAAAACTAACGCCGACGAGTATTTAGAAAAGCAAATAGAACGTTTGCGCCGTAAAAAC
>JAGBYC010000148.1 GCA_017628935.1 Clostridia bacterium
ACCGACGTTGTTGTTTGTCCTTCAAACTATAATAACGTAGAAAACTTTAATAACGTTTTAAATAGTAATAAAAAGGTTTGGCTTTATATTCCACCTTACGTTTCTTCAAACGATTTACAAATTATTGATAAAGTAGTTGATAAATTTTACGGTATATTTGGTGAGGGTTACTGGTGTTTACAATACGCAAAAACTAAAAAGGTTAAGTTGTTTGCAGGTTTAGGTTTTAACGTGTTTAACGACGTTGACGTTTACTATTTAAATAATGAAGGCGTACAAAATATTTCGCTTTCAAAAGAATTAAAGGCAAGTGAAATTTACAAGTTTAATAGTGACAACTTCGTTTTAACGCGTGGTGCAATTGAACTTATGGACTTAATTTACTGTCCATTTGATAAGTCGTGTAAAAACTGTAAAATTTCAAACGAATTAACTTTGCAAGATACTGAAAAGCGTAATTTTAGCGTATTAAGATACGTTTTAGACGGTTGTAGGTTTAAAATTTTTAATTGCAGTACGCTTTTATACGATATTAAAAACTTTAACCAAATTTACGATTTACGTACGCTTACTACTAGCGAACGCAACGATATTTTAAGTAATCTTACTTTAACTGAGTTAAAAAACAAAATTTCTAACCATACAAACGGTAATTTTATTAAAGGAACGGTATGATTTTAGATAAAACTTTAACTTCACTTGAATACAATAAAATTCTAAATTTGATATCAAATTATTGTGTTTTAAATGAAACTAAACGTAATATTTTAAATGAAAAACCCGAAGTTTTATATTCAAACGCTAAATTTTTACTTGAACAAACTAACGAGGCGTATAAACTTATTTTCATTTATGGTTCAGGTAACGTTCAATATTTTGAAGAGTTATTTGATGAAACCGAACGCGCAAAGCGTGGCGGTACACTTACTATGCAAGAAATTTTGAAAATAAACGCATTACTTCGTAGTTCAAGAATAATGGTAACGTCAATTAACGAAGTTACTGATGATGAAATTGTAATTTTGCGTGATTTAACAAAGCGTATTTACTTTGATAAGTATTTAGAAAATGAAATATCAACTAAAATTATTTCACCAGAACAAATGGCTGATACTGCAAGTGAAAAGTTGTATCAAATTAGAAAAAATATTAAAATTTTAAACGAAAAAATTCGTGAAAAATTGCTTGGTTATATGCGTACTGGTTTAAACAACTATTTGCAAGACAACGTTGTTTCAATTAGAAACGGTAGATACGTTGTTCCAGTAAAAGCAGAGCATAAAAACCACGTAAACGGCTTTGTGCACGACCGTTCTGCATCAGGTAGC
Source organism: Clostridia bacterium (assembly GCA_017628935.1). Taxonomy (GTDB): domain Bacteria; phylum Bacillota; class Clostridia; order Christensenellales; family Borkfalkiaceae; genus HGM11412. Next base: position 1,329 of record JAGBYC010000148.1, read on the forward strand.
ACGGTGTTTATTGAACCTATTGAAGTTTTAGAATTAAATAACGACTTAAAGCAAGAAACTATTAACGAAAAACTTGAAATTGAGCGCATTTTACAAGAAATTTCGTCAAAAATAGGGTTAATTGCCGATAAACTTGACGAAAACGTTATATATTTATCAACTATAGATAAAGCGTACGCTAAAGCAACTTTCGCACATAAAACGCGTTCAATTATGCCTAATTTAAACGCAAACGGCGTAATTAAAATTGTTAACGGTAGACACCCTTTAATTGATAAAGATAGAGTTGTTCCTATAAATATTGAACTTGGCGCCGGCTATAACTTTATACTTGTTTCCGGTCCAAATACGGGTGGTAAAACGGTTACTTTAAAACTAACCGGCTTACTTACACTTATGGCAATGAGTGGTATATTCGTACCATGTGGTGACGGAACTGAACTTTCAGTTTTTGAAAGCGTTTTTGTTGATATAGGCGACGAACAAAGTATTGAAAATAGTTTGTCAACCTTCTCATCGCATCTTAAAAACGTTATAAATATAACTGAAAACGCCAACGAAAATTCGCTTATTTTAATTGACGAAATAGGTGCAGGCACTGACCCTGAAGAAGGTAGCGCGCTTGCAGAATCGATTTTAGAAAATTTAATAAGTAAAAACTCAAAAGGCGTAGTTACAACTCACTACACGTCACTTAAAGAGTTTGCGTTTACTGATAAGCGTATTATAAACGCGTCGATGGAGTTTAACGACGAAACTTACGCGCCTTTATTTAAATTAAAGGTTGGTATGCCTGGCACGTCAAACGCTATTGAAATTGCTAAACGTTTAGGGCTTGATAACACCTTAATTAAACGCGCAAAATCGCTTTTAAGCGCGGAAAAAACTAATTTTGACGCTATTTTATTAGAAGCAGAAAAAATACGTAAACTTGCCGAAAGTGAGCGTAACGAACTTAAAGATACGCTTGAAAACGAAAAGAAAGTTTACGCTGAAATTAAACTTGAAAAAGAAAAGTTAGAAAAAGATAAAGAAAAGTTTATGGTTAAAGCAAAAGCAGAAAGCCGTAAACTTATAAATCAAAAACTTGAAGTTGCTGAAGAACTTTTAGCCGAAATGAAAGATATTTTTGCAAAAGAAACGTATACCGACGCCGACCTTGTAAAAATGTCTACGTTAAAAAACAAAATTGCAAACAGCACAAGCGCGCTTAACGAAAGTTTAAGTGACAACGTAACGCCATACAAAAACGTTGACATTAAAACTTTAAAAGTAGGCGATAAGGTTTACGTTAATTCGCTTGCGAACGAAGGCACTGTTAGTGAAATTAATATTAATAAGCGTCAAATATGGGTTTTTGTTGGCTCACTTAGGGTAAACGTTAAAGAGGCCGACTTGAAGTTTATTGAAAAATCAACTAAAAAACCATTAAAAACTGAAGTTTCGTTTAAACGCTCAACTAATAATAACGCTCCTATCAAATTAGAGTTAAACGTAATAGGTTATAACGTTGACGACGCACTTAATGAAGTTGCGTTATTTATTGATAAATCGGTTACTAGCAATTTAGAAGAAGTTAGAATTGTTCACGGTAAAGGTTTAAGAATTCTTTCTAAGGCAATACAAAATTACCTTAAAACTAACGTTCACGTTGAAAGTTTTAGATTTGGCAAATACGGCGAAGGGGAAGACGGAGTAACGATAGTTAAACTTAAATAAAACGTTTGCTTTATAACTAAAGGTGTGGTAAACTATTTTAGGTGTAATATGAATTATAATTTATATGAATTTTCAAAAGGTCCAACCAATATAAAATTTCATAAATTAGTGTACGGTATGCTTACTGCGTTCAATTATGCAACCATATTATTTTTGGCCGTTTCACTTGTAATTGCAATTAGCATGGATAACTGGGCTTACGTTAGCGTTGCAGTATTTTTAGGTGCGTATTTTTTAACTAAATATATTTTAAAACACTTTTATAATTTTTACGACTACACCTTTGTTAGTGGTTCGGTTAGAATTATTAAAGTTGAAAATAATAAACGCCGTCGCTTACTTAGTAATTTCGACGCGAAAAATATGGTGTCGTTAGGTAAAGTTGGCGGTGAAACTTATACTAAATATGTTAGCAACAAGCAAATTACTAAAATCGTTGCGTGTCCTGACGGGGTGTGTGATGATGATATAGCAATCTATTATAGTGAAAACGGCGAAAATAAACTTTTAATTATTCCGTTTGACGAAATGTTTTTAGCAGTATTAACACGTTATACTGGTAATAGAAAAATTGACAAAGATTTTTTAGAAACGTTAAAAAGTAATGACTAATTTAATTTATTTAGACAACGGGGCAACGACAAAACCCCTTAATAGCGCTATTGAGTACGCAAGCGTATATAATACCGAAAAGTTCTTTAACGCTTCGGCTTTGTATTCGCAAGGACTTGACGTGCATAAAGACTTATTAAACGCTAAAAAAACACTTATTAATGCGTTTAGTAGTAATTTTGACGTAATTTTTACTTCTTGTGGTACAGAAAGCGATAATACGGCTATTTTTTCTTATTTAAAACGTGGCAACGCAGTAACAACAATGGGCGAACATTCTGCAGTATATAACGCTTTTACAACCGTAAAAAATAATGGTTATGATGCAAGATTTGCTACGCTTAATAGTGACGGTTCAGTTGACGTTAAGTCGCTTTTATCGTTAATTGATAAAAATACCGTTTTCGTATCAGTTGTTCACGTAAATAACGAAACGGGTGCTGTTAACGACGTAAATAAAATTGCACGCCTTGTTAAAGAAATTAACCCACGCATTGTTTTTCATAGTGACGGCGTTCAAGCGTTTATGAAAATTCCGTTTAAACCTAACGAATATATTGACTTATATTCAGTTTCAGCGCACAAAATTAACGGATTAAAAGGTGTAGGCGCGTTATTTAAAAACAAAAAATTAACCACTTTAAAGCCGTATTTAATAGGTGGCGGACAAGAAAGTGGGTATCGTAGTGGCACTGAAAACTCTTTTGGTATAAAAGTATTTGAGTTTGCAACTAAATTCCATCACGAAAACTTAAACTTACACTATAATAACGCGTGTGAGTTAAAAAATGCCTTTTTAAAGGGTATAAATAGTGAATATTTTACCGTGATTTCAAGTGAAACGTCGTCGCCATATATAGTTTGCTTGTCTGCAAACGGGCTTAGAGGCGAGGTTTTACAGCATATGCTTGAAAAAGAAGGCGTAATTATAGGTACGGGCTCGGCTTGTTCATCAAAAAATCGCCATAGCCGTATGCTTGAAAGCATAGGTTACAGCGACTTAGTGCTTGATGGCGTTATTAGAATTAGTTTTTCATTTGAAACTACGTTAAGTGACGTTGAAATACTAGTTAAATTATTAAACGAAAAAGTTAGTAAATTAAAATTAACAATGAAGGTATAATGAAAAAAGCAATTATTATTAGATGTAGCGAAATCCATTTAAAAGGTAAAAATCGTAAACATTTTGAAGGCTTGCTTGAAGATAATATTAAACGTGCGCTTAAAAACTTTAATTATAAATTCGTTAAAGTTTTAGGTAGATATTTAATTGAAAATTTTAGCGAAGTTGATGAGTTAGATATTATTTCAAAACTTAAAAAAGTTAGTGGTATACATACTTTATCAGTTGCAAGCGTGGTAAATTCTAATTACGACGATATTTTAGACGCTTGTATCAACTATACAGAGTTTAAAAAGGGTACGTTTAAGGTTGAAACGCGTAGGGCTTATAAAGAATTTCCTATCGAATCGATTGAACTTTCAAGAAAAATAGGTGGCGTTTTACTTTCTAAAAATAAAGATTTAACAGTTGACGTACACAGCCCTGATTTTTCAGTTTGTATTGATATTCGTGACGCTCACAGTACGCTTGTTTACGTAGGCGTAATTAAGGGTATGGGTGGTATGCCGGTAGGTTCTGCAGCGAAAGGTATGCTTATGATTTCAGGTGGTATAGATAGTCCTGTGGCCGGTTATATGATGGCTAAAAGGGGTATGAAGCTTGACGCTATACATTTCCACAGTTATCCTTATACTGGCGACGCTGCTAAAGAAAAGGTTATTACGTTAACTGAAAAGGTTGGCGAATATACTGGTGGAATTAACCTTCACGTCGTTCCGTTTACTGAAATTCAAGAGGCAATACACGAAAAATGCCCTGAAGAGTATATGATTACTATGATGCGCCGTTTTATGATGCGTATTAGTGAAAGGGTGGCTAAATCGGTTAACGCGCTTGCCATTATTACTGGTGAAAGTTTAGGTCAAGTAGCGTCGCAAACGGTTGAAAGTATAAATTCATCAAACTCAGTTGCTACAATTCCCGTTTTACGTCCACTAATTGCATTTGATAAAATTGACATTATTGAAATTTCAGAAAAAATTGACACTTATGAAACGTCAATTTTGCCGTATGAAGACTGTTGCACGGTATTTTTACCAAAATTTCCTATAATTAAGCCAAAACTTGAAAAAGTTATTGAGTTTGAAAGCGTTTTAGATATAGAAAATTTAATAGAACGCGCTATAAACGGTATAGAAGTTATAAAATTATAAAAAAAGCACGCAATAAGCGTGCTTTTATTTTATATATCGTTTTTAATAATATCGTCTAACGTTTCGCGTTTTACTGCAACGTAAGGTTCGCCGTTTTTAAGCATAATAACGGGTGGGCGACATATTCTATTATAGTTAGACGCCATTGAATAGTTGTATGCGCCAGTAGTTAATACTGCAATTAAGTCACCACGCTTAATATCGCTTGGTAAATTAACGTTTTCTTGTATAATATCGCCACTTTCACAACATCTTCCTACAACCGAACACGTCATATCTAAGTTTTTAGATAAATTTGTAGGAACAACGGTGTATTTAGCGTTATATAAAGCAAAACGTGGGTTGTCCGTCATACCACCGTCAACTGAAACGTAGTTTTTGTACCCGTCAATTTTTTTAATAGTGCCAACGGTGTACACTGTTATACCAGAATCGGCTACAATGCTTCTACCAGGCTCTAAACAAATAAATGGAAGGGCAATTTCAAGTTTTTTGCAAGAATTTTTAACGTATGTTGCTAATTTTTTTACGTTTTCGTAAATTTTAAGTTCAGGGTCGGTATAATCGTATCTAACGCCAAAACCTCCACCTAAATCAAGAACTTTTGTGTCAAAATTATACTTAATTTTAAGCATTTTAACGTAATTAAGCATAATATCGATTGTTTCGTTGTATACAGACGTGTCAAATACTTGTGAACCAACGTGACAATGAAAACCACAAAGATTTACGTTGTTAAGTGATAACGCTATTTTTGTAACTTCTTCGGCTTTGCCAGTTTCGATAGGTGAGCCGAATTTACTATCAACTTGTCCTGTGCTAACTGCATCAAAGGTGTGTGGGTCAATACCAGGGGTTAAACGAAGTAAAACGTTTTGTTTAACGCCTTTTTTACTTGCAATTTTTTCAATGGCGTATAATTCTTCTTCATTATCTGCAACAAAATACCCTATACCGTTATCAATTGCAAACTCAATATCGTAATCAGTTTTATTATTAGAGTGGAAGAAAGCGTTTTTAAGTGGGAAACCTGCTTTTAAACAAGTGTAAATTTCGCCAATTGAAACAACGTCGGCACCCATACCTTCTTCACTAATAATTTCATACATTTTTTTAAACGAACACGCTTTTGATGCATATAAAACCATCGCGTTTTCGCCTAAAACTTCTTTTAAAGCCAAAACGTATTCTTTACATCTGTTTCTAATAGAATTTTCATCCATTACGTAAAGTGGAGTGCCGTATTTTTCAGCTAAATTTGAAACGCAAGCACCACCAAAAGTAAGGTTGTTATCAATTATATTTAAGTTGTTTGAAATTAAAATTTTATCTTTTTGTAACACGGTTTTACCTAATAGAATAATTTGTATATTTTACGATTATATCGTAGATTTTAAAGCATTTTCGATAATAATTCTTCAGTAGTAAATTGTGATAAGTCGGCAGGAGAAATATCAAATACAGTTTTCGCGCCGAAATCGTTTTTTAAGTATAATTTATAAACTGCACGAGCGTATGCAACAAGTACGCTTGCCGTAAATTCAGGGTTAGAATCAAGTTTTAAATTATATTCAATTAAATGTTTGTTTTCGTTATTTAAACCCGTTGAACCCGTTCTAATAACCGTACCGCCGTGTGGCATACCTTTGTGGTTTTTGTTAAGTTCTTCAAGCGTAATAAAATTAACGGTTGTATCATAGTCGGCAAAGTAATTTGGCATTGATTTTATTTCATTTTCAATTTTTTGTAAATCAGCGCCGTCTTTAGCAACTACGTAGCATTCACGTAAATGTTTTTGACGGGTTGTAAGGGTAGGATTTACACCACTTTTAACTAAATTAACCGATTCTTCAACTGGAACGGTGTATTGACGTGCATCTATAACGCCGTCAATACGTCTTATTGCGTCACTATGGCCTTGGCTTACGCCACGTCCCCAAAACGTATAATCGCTACCATTTGGTAAAATAGCGTTAGCATATACGCGCGCAATTGAAAACATACCAGGGTCCCAACCAGCGCTAATTAACGCAGTAGTTTTATTTTTTAATGCAACGCTGTTAACGTTTGCAAAATGTGTAGGATTTTTGGCGTGGGTGTCAAAACTATCAACTATATTAAAGTTTTCAGCCAAAGTAGGTGATAAAACTGGTAAATCGGTTGCGCTACCACCACAAATAATAAGCACGTCGATATCATTTTTAAATTTTAAAATATCGTTTGCGTTATAAACGGGTGTACCGTAAGTTTTAACAGTTTCAGGCGCACGTCTTGTAAAAACACCTACAACTTCAATATTTTTATCGTTTAATGCAGAAATTTCAACGCCTTTGCCTAAATTTCCGTATCCGTAAATACCTATTTTCATAAATTAACCTTTAATAATATCTTGCATAGTGTAGTGGCCGTTTGGTTTGCCAACTAAAAATTTAACTGCAGAAATAGCACCTTCAGCAAACAATGCGCGACTAAACGCTTCGTGCTTAAGTGAAATTTGTTGATTTTGAGTGCCTATAATAACTTCGTGCTCGCCAACGATATTACCCATACGAATAGCGTGTATGCCAATTTCGTTCTTTTCACGCTTACCAGCGCCACTTCTACCTACTTTAGCGTAAGTTTCAGGGCGAACTTCTTTAATAGATTCAGCAAGCATTATAGCCGTTCCACTTGGCGCGTCAACCTTTC
>JAGBYC010000149.1 GCA_017628935.1 Clostridia bacterium
TTTAGGTTCTATTTTCTTTACTTCTTTTTCTAATTCTTCTTGTACTTGTGCTAATACATTTTCCTCGCGTACTTCTATTTTTATTTCTTCTTCATAACCCATTTGCTCATAGAATTTATTTATTTTTGATAATGCTTTTTCTGCCATTTTCTTATCTTTACCCTTAACCGAATAGTAAATTTTAAGTTTTGGTTCAGTACCACTTGGACGAACGCAAATAAAACCACCTATTTCAAGTTCGTAGTAAACGCAGTTTACGTTTTTAATATCAAGCTGTTCAGTTTCGCCAGTAGCGTAAGTTTTAACGCCCGTTAAGTAGTTACGCGTAGCAATAATATTATAAACGTCTAATTTTTTAATTTCAGTATTGCGAAGTTTTTCTACAACGGCGTTCATATCAGCCATAGCGTTTAAACCTTCGTATTTAACTGAAATAGTAGTATCTAAAACGTAGCCGTATTTTTCGTAAAGTGACGTTAATACCTTGTATACGCTTATACCGTTATATTCATAGTAGCATACCATTTCAGCAAAAAGCATACCTGCAACAACGGCGTCTTTATCACGTGCGTGAGTGCCACGAAGGTAACCACAACTTTCTTCAAAACCGAAAAGATAAGTGCCAACTCCACTTTCTTCAAACTGTTTAATTTTTTCGCCTATAAACTTAAATCCTACTGGAACTTCTATTAAATTTACACCGTATTCTTCACAAATAGGCTTAACCATACCAGTAGAAACGAAACTTTTAATAACAGCCCCGTCTTTAGCAAGTTTATTTTCTTTAGTTAAACGGCGTAAAATATAGTCGGTAAGTAGCACGCCTACTTGGTTGCCAGAAAGATTGATAAACTCGCCGTCGTCATTTCTAATAGCAACGCCTAAACGGTCGCTATCAGGGTCAGTACCAAAAACAACGTCTGCTTTAATTTTATCAGCAAGGCGAATACCTAAAGTCATTGCTTCTTTATTTTCTGGGTTAGGAACTTCTACCGTTGGGAAGTTACCGTCTTCAACAACTTGTTCTTCAACAACTGAAAAGTTAATACCTAACTTTTTAAGAAGTAAAGTCATAGGGCGATAACCCGAACCGTGAAGTGGCGTATATACTATTTTAAGTTTTTTGCCGTATTTTGCCACGGCTTTTTTAGAAAGTGAAAGTTTACGTAAAGTTTTTACGTATAATCTATCGAACGACGCGCCTATAATAGATACGTCGCCATGCGCTTTAAAGTCAGGTATAGCGTTGCTATCAACTGAGAAATAGTCTGTAATTTGAGAGATATATTCAACTACCTTTTCAGTTGCTTCAGGCGACATTTGTGCACCGTCTTCGCCATAAACTTTGTAGCCGTTATATTCTTTAGGGTTGTGGCTTGCAGTAATCATAACGCCGGCAATACAATCGTAGTGGCGAACTGCAAAAGAAAGCATAGGAACTGGGCTTGCCTTTTTAAAAGCGTAAACCCTAATACCGTTAGCCATTAACACGCCAGCCGTTTCACGCGCAAAAAGTTCGCTCATATTTCTTGTGTCGTAAGAAATAGCAACGCCACGACGCATAGCAGACGAACCAAGAGTTTTTATGTATTCTGCTAAACCCTTAGTTGCGCGACGAACGGTATAAACGTTCATCATATTAGTGCCGTAACCGATAATACCACGCATACCTGCCGTGCCGAATTGAAGTTCTGCACCAAAACGGTATTCAATATCTTTTTCATTATCTTTAATAGCGCTTAATTCTTCATACGCTTCTGCATTTAATTTAGGTTCGGTAAGCCAGTTGTTGTATAAAACTTTGTAATTCATAATCTCTCCAAACAAAACTTGGTTTCTTTATATATATTTTATAAAAGTTAAAAGCATTACTTATGATTTTCAAGCAACGATTTTATAGCCAAATAAGTTTCATCACTTAAAACGTGTTCAATTTTGCAAGCATCGTCTTCAGCAGTTTGTTCACTAACGCCTAAACGAATAAGACAGTCTTTAATTAAAACGTGGCGTGAAAAAATTTTTTCAGCAAGCGCACCACCTTCTTCAGTTAAGAAAATGTGGCTTTCTTTATCAACGGTTATTAAATTTTTATCTTTCAAAATTGAAAGCGCCCTTGAAACGCTTGGCTTAGAAAAACCTAAGTATTCGCCAACGTCGATAGCGTGCAATCCGTCAATTTTTTTAGATAACACGTATATCGCTTCAAGGTACATTTCGCCCGATTCTTTAATAGCCATATAAACTCCGTTTAACTATTTTCATTATTATGTATTTTAACATACTACCTTTTAAATTGCAAGGGCTTTAAAAAATCTTATAATTTTAATTGATAAAAGTTAAAATTTGTGTTACAATATCTTAAGTTGTTAGGCGTTTATAGTTGCCTAACTTTATGAGGAATAAATGTTAGAATTAAAAAACGTATCTTTCGTTGCCGATGGCAACGACGGTAAAAAAGAAATTATAAAAAACGTATCGCTTACGCTTGATGATAAAATTATTGCGTTTACGGGCCCTAACGGTGGTGGTAAGTCTACTATCGCCAAACTTATTATGGGTATTTACAAACCAACAAGTGGGCAAATTTTACTTAACGGCGAAGATATTACTAACCTTTCTATTACTGAACGTGCACATAAAGGCGTTGGTTTTGCTTTCCAACAACCCGTTCGTTTTAAAGGCATAACGGTATCTGACTTAATTAACCTTGCAAGTGGTAAAAAACTTAACGTTTCTGCCGTTTGCGAATATCTTTCAGAAGTTGGTTTATGTGCTAGAGAGTATTTGAACCGTGAAATTAACGCGTCGCTTTCTGGTGGCGAACTTAAACGTATTGAACTTGCCGTTACTATGGCAAGAAGTAGCGAATTTACTATTTTTGACGAACCTGAAGCAGGCATTGACCTTTGGAGTTTTAATAACTTAATTTCAGCGTTTGAACGCCTTTGCAAAAAAGGTAACGGCTCCATTTTAATAATTTCTCACCAAGAAAGAATTTTAAATATTGCCGACCGTATTATCGTTATTGCCGACGGTAAAGTTAGTAAAGACGGTACTAAAGACGAAATTTTACCTAATATTTTATCGGCGTCGGCTTGCTCTGTTTTAACTAAACATAAGGAGGATAAATAATGAAAACTCTTGACGGAATTCAAAAAAACCTTCTTAAAGAAATTGCCGGGCTTGAAAAAGTGCCTGAAGGTGCGTACAATATTCGTGCTAACGGCGAACTTAGTTCAAGAAACAGCACGGCTAACGTTGATATTATCACTAAAAGTGATAAACCGGGCATTGATATTATTGTTAAACCGTTTACTAAAAACGAACGCGTTGACTTACCAGTTTTAATTACGGCAAGTGGGCTTAAAGATTTAGTTTATAACGATTTTTATATAGGCGAAGGTGCTGACGTTTTAATAGTTGCCGGTTGTGGTATTCATAACGCTGGCGAACTTAAAAGTGAGCACGACGGCGTTCATAGTTTCCACGTAGGTAAAAACGCACGCCTTAAATACGTTGAAAAACATTACGGCTCTGGCGAAGGCACGGGCGAAAACGTAATGAACCCTACCACCATTATTGAAATAGAAGAAGGTGGGTATATGGAAATGGATACAGCGCAAATTAAAGGCGTTGATAGTACTGACCGTAAAACTTTGGCAACTCTTGGTAAAGACGCTACGCTTATCGTTGGCGAAAAACTTATGACGCACGGCAACCAAACTGCCCTTACCTACTTTAGCGTTGACTTAAACGGTGAAAATGCTAATACTCACGTAGTTTCACGTTCGGTTGCTAAAGATAGTTCGTATCAAAAATTTACCTCGGTTATGAACGGTAACGTTAAATGTAACGGACGTACTGAATGCGACGCTATTATTATGGAAGGCGCTAAAGTTACTGCCGAACCACAAGTAAACGCTAACCACGTTGACGCATCACTCGTTCACGAAGCGGCAATAGGTAAAATTGCAGGTGAACAACTTATAAAACTTATGACGCTTGGCTTAACTGAACAAGAAGCCGAACAAGAAATAATTAACGGATTTTTAAAATAAAATAAAAGGCTTTGCCGTAGTTGGCAAAGCCTTTTTTAATGGTTATTTTTATACTAAGTTTGGAATTATTCCCATTCCTTACCATTTAATTCTTTATATAATTCTTCAATAGTTCTTGCTTTTGTTTTAAAATATCTTTTTGAAGCAAACATACCACCTTTGGTTGATTTTCTATATTTTAACTCTACCAACTTATCAAATAAAAATAATTGCATTTCAGAGTTCTCAACGTCTCTTTTATTCCAGTCTTTAAAGTCTTTAATTTTATCTTTCGCCTCTTGTATAATTTCAGCATCGTCTAATTTTGTATTATTCCATTTAACAACACATTCACTCTTATGCATCACACAAACTGCTTTTATTTCCGCTATGTAATTTACATTGCGCCACCAATATGCACCAAAATATATTGCCCTTTTATGACTATAAGAACCACCACTATTTGGGCACATATAAAATCCTTTTTCTATATTTTCTTTATTTCCGCCACAATTAATAACGTCTATCAAATTTTGCCAATTATCTAAAAGCCCTTCTCTAGTTAGAAAA
>JAGBYC010000150.1 GCA_017628935.1 Clostridia bacterium
AAATAGAAAGATATTGTTTAAGAGCATAGATCAATAAATTACACAAGCAAATTCCAATTTATCTAACCGTTATACTTTGTGGTGCAATAATTTCAAAGTGTAGCACACTCTACTTTGCAAGCAAAGTTGTGTGTTTTTCAAAGCAAAAAAGTAAAGAGTAGCAAAATTTTTGCTACTCTTTTATAATGTTCTAAAAAATCCCTATGGTACACGCAATTAAGCGTGGCTTTTTTTATCTACTTAAAATCTTATTAATTAACACTTCGTTAGAAAGCAAAGCGATAAATTCACTGCTTGTTAGCTTATCGTTTTCGCCTACTACTTTAAAACCGAATATACCGTTTATCTTTTTAATATAACCCCTATCGTAAATAACTTCTAATACGTTACGAATTGCGCTTTGCAATTTACCAACGCTTGTATTACAAATTTTTGCTACGTTAGGATAAAAATCTTTACTTAAATTATTTACAGCGTCAGGACAACTAATTGCATATAAAATACCTTTGCGTAAATAATTATAGCCTGCGTATTTAGGAAACACACCAAGCGTTATTAAAATTTCACTAATTTTATTACTGTATTCAACAGTTTTATCATATTCGTACGACATAATTCCCCTTCCTTTTTAGATTTTACTACATTTTACAACATATTTTAACAAATATCAAGCATTTTTGAACAAAATTTATTAGAATTTTGAACGTAAATGAAAAAACGGCATTTTTTATTAAAAAATGCCGTTTAATTTTTAAAATTTTTATATTTTATTCAAATATTGTTCAAAATTGATAAGGCTTATAACCCTAAACGCTGAAACTGCCCTTTTTGGCTCTCTATTAAACCTAAATAAAGGCTTAGAAACAAGCAAGACAAGGCGCGAAAAAAAGGTAGGTCACAATAGACCTTGTTGGTTCTCTATTAAGCCTAAATAAAGACTTAGAAACAAGTTAGACAAGGCTCTTAAAATTTTTTGGTTACAATTAACCTTTTTGGTTATTGTAGACATAAAATTTTATAGAAACGCAGTATAACGCCGTTTATAAGACTTTATTAGTTGAAGGAAGCAGAATCAAACGTCACTTCCGCGCTATACGTTATACCGTTATCAATGCCGTCAAGGGCTGATTGAACTAAAGTTATTATGCCCTGTTTAGTATTTTGCATATCGTCGTAAATAGGAATATCTAAAAATACTTTGGTAAAACCGTCACACGGAATAGTGCGTAAATCGTGGAAAGTTAAGCGTGCATCGTAACTTGTAAGCACCCTTGACACTTCACTTTTTATAGTGTTAACTTCTTCGCTGTCGGTAACAACGGGGTCGTAATGCACGGTTAACGTAATGCCGTATTTTAAAAACTCACGTTCAAACTTATCAATAAGTTCGTGAACGTACAAAACGTCGTCGTTCCTATCAATTTCAAAATGAATACTTGCAAACCAAACGCCTGGACCGTAGTCGTGTATCATAAGGTCGTGATACCCTATTACCATAGGATACTCTTTTATTTTTTCAATAATGGCTAATTTAATTTTTTCGTCGTTTTTACTACCTAAAATAGGCGTTACGGTTTCTTTAACTAAATTTACGCCACTATATAAAATAAATATTGATACAAGCGCGCCCATGTACGCGTCAACTTGAACAGCAAAAAACCTTTCAATAAGCATGGCAATTAAAACCGCCACCGTAATAACAACGTCGTTTCTGCTATCAACGGCTGACGCCCTAAGCGCGTCGCTATCAATTTTATCGCCAACCATTTTACTATAAATTGACAAGCCTAACTTACCTAAAACTGACGCTATTAAAATTATAATTGCCACAAGCGAAAAGTCTATTGCCTCTGGGGTAATTATTTTTTCAATAGAGCCTTTTAAAAGTTCAAAACCCACGAATAGTACGGTTAACGACACTATAAAGCTTGAAATGTATTCAAAACGCGCGTGCCCGTAAGGGTGGTCGGCGTCGGCAGGTTTTTGCGCTAACTTAAAACCTATTAAAGTTACAACCGAACTTAAACCGTCGGTAAAATTGTTTACGGCGTCGGCAATAACTGAAATTGACGCAGTTAATAAGCCGGCAATAAGTTTGCCCGTAGCAAGCAAAACGTTTACGATAATTCCTACCAAGCCAGCCTTTTTACCAACGGCGTTTCTATCTAAAGTTTTAGTAATTTCTTTATCCATTTTTCACCTTTAGTTTTTTTGTATAAATACATTATACAATACCTTTATAATAATTTCAAACGTTATTTTAAAAAGTAAAGGTTTTTATTAAATCGCCATTGAAAAAGGCGTTTGTTTGTGATAAAATAAACATAGTTGATTTTTATATTAAACTTTAGGGGGAAATTATGGAAACAACTGCAAAATTAAAACGTGGCGGACTTTCTGCTAAACACTGGTTCGGCTATATGTTTGGTGACTTTGGTGGCTGTATGACCTTTGCCCTTATGGCAAGCATATTCTCTATGTACTGCACCAACGTTTTGAAAATCGACGCAACTTTAATGGGTATTTTAACCATTATTTGGACGATTTGGGACGCCGTTAACGACCCTATGATGGGCGCAATAATGGACAAAGCGTTTTCAAAAAGCAAAAATAAAAACGGTAAATTCCGTCCTTGGTTATTACGCGCAACTCCACTTGTAGCAGTTACTGCTATCGCTATGTGGACGGTGCCTACCTTTCTTGACGGCATTCCGTTACTTATAAGCCTTTTCTCATTTAAAATTTTATACGAAGCGTCGTACACTATGTTTAACATACCTATGGGTTCGCTTATTTCGGCAATGTCTACTAACGATATTGAACGCGCATCACTTTCTTCGGCGCGTGGCGTTGGTTCGATGTTTGGTAATATGATACCTGGTATGATAGGCCCTGTTATTATCGGCTTATTTGGCGAAAACACGTCAACCGGTTATATGATTGTTGGTAGCGTGTGCGCAATATTCGGTTTTGTAATTTGCCTTCTTCACTACTTCTTAACTGAAGAACGCAGAGTTGTTAACGAAAAAACTAATACCGACGAAATTAAGGTTACCGATATTATCACCGTATTTAAAAAGAACCCTGCTTTCGTGGCGTTATGTATTCACGGCGTATGCATTTGCACAATGCAATACCTTACTGAAAATATTAGTATGTATATGTACTCTGCCGTGTATAACGACGTAACTTATAAAACGATAGCGTCGGTATTATCAATGCCGTTTATGGCCGTTTCGATGGCGGCTGTGCCTTTCCTTTGCAAGAAGTTCGACCTTGAAAAAGTTATTAGATGGTGTCTTTTAATAGGTGGTGCAATTTGCGCTATACTATTTGTAATGCATATGGTTATGAACGTTGACCCGTTAATTCACGGCGTTATTTTAGGTACTGGCTCTGGTATGGCAATGGTTTCTATTCAAATGCAATGGGGCTTAGTTGGTGAAAGTATTGATTATAACGAATACGTTACTAATAAGCGTACTGAAGGCTCTATTTACGGAACGTTCAACCTTTCACGCCGTATCGGTCAAGCAATAGGTCTTGGCTTTAGTTTCTTTGCTCTTGACTGGATTAACTACAACCCTGAACTTGCTATTCAAACAAGCACTACCATTTTCGGTTTTAAAGTGCTTTGCGTACTTATTCCTGCATTATTTATTTTAGGTTCGTGGGCAGCGTTCAAATTCGTTTGGAACATCACTCCTAAGGTTCGCGCAGAAATGGCTAAAGCAAAAGAATTACAACTTGCTAACGACGATGCTACTACGGAAGTTAGCGCCACTAGTGAAAACTAAAAAATTAATTATATAAGGTTTATATGAGTTTTATTGTAGATACTAACTGTGGCAAAGTGCAAGGTGTTTTATTAAACAACGGCACTATTGCCTTTAAAGGAATTAGATACGCTACTGCCGGGCGTTTTGAATACCCCGTAGAAGTTACCGGTTGGCAAGGCGTTTACGACGCTACTAATTACGGTGCGTGCTGTTATCAACCACGTAGTTTTATTTGTGAAAAAGAAAACGTTAAAAAGGTTTTTTACTATAACGAATTCCGTCGTGGCGAAAAATACAATTATAGTGAAGACTGTTTGTTCCTTAACGTGTTTACTCCTAACGCTAAAAGCGAAAAATTGCCCGTTATAGTGTATATTCACGGTGGTGGGTTTACTGGTGGTTGTGGACACGAAAAGCACTTTGACGGGCCTATTTGGGCAAATAAAGGGGCTATAAGCGTTACCATCAACTATCGCTTAGGTCCACTTGGGTTTGCCGTTATTGAAGAACTTTATAACGAAACTGGGCGCGCTGGCAACTACGGGCTTTACGACCAACTTACGGCAATTAACTGGGTTAAGCATAATATTTCTGCCTTTGGTGGCGACCCTGATAATATCACTATAATGGGTCAAAGCGCAGGCGCTATGAGTGTTCAATACCACGTTTTATCGCCACTTACTAAGGGTTTAATTAGTAAGGCAGTAATGTCAAGTGGTGGTGGCGTTAGTTCGTTAATGACGGCTAATAAACCACAAAAACAATTTAAATACTGGAAAAGTATTATGAATAAATGTGGCGCTAATACCCTTGATGAGTTTAAGCGCGTGCCCGTTGATACCCTTTTTAAAGTATGGCAAGAAAATAAAAAAGGCACGATGGGTGGGGGTTGCTCACCTTGTATCGACGGCGAATTTATTGTAGGCGCGTCGCACAAACTTGTAAAACAAGGCAAGCAACACGATATTAATTACCTTGTTGGCAGTACTAGTCACGACGTTATTCCACCTATTTTATACTCTATGGCGAACAAGTGGTGCGATACTAACGATAATGCGTATCAATGGTTTTTTGAAAGGAATTTACCGGGTGATGACCACGGCGCGTGGCACTCGGCAGACCTTTGGTACTGGTTTGGCACGTTAGATAATTGCTGGCGTCCTTTCACGGAAAAAGACTACGCCCTTGCAAATGAAATGAGTGATAGACTTGTGGCGTTTGCTAAAACGGGTAGCCCTAATATTAACGGCTACGTTACTTGGAATAAAGGCAGTAAAAATATTATTACTTTTGGCGATAACGATACTACCGTTAAACCTCCAAAAAAATCAAAACTTTGGACAACAATGTTTACAAACCACGCCCCTGGCGAATAAAAAAAGCACCTTTAAGGTGCTTTTTTATTTTGTTAATTTACTACGTTTATAGGTGTGCCGTTTATGTAGGCGTGAACGTTTTTTGCAACTAATTCTACAACGCGTTGCCTACATTCCGTTTGTGCCCAAGCAATGTGTGGCGTAAATGTTACGTTGTTTAAGCCGTATAAAACACAATTATTTTGCATAGGTTCTACGGTTAAAACGTCTAAATACGCGTGGGCTATATCACCATTTATAAGGGCGTTTTTAAGCGCATCTTCATCAATAACTCCACCACGCGCAGTGTTTATTAAAACGGCACTTTTTTTCATTAATAAAAGGCTTTTTGCATCAATAAAATGCTTGGTATCATCGTTAAGCGCACAATGAAGAGTGATAAAATCGCTTTCACGCAAAAGAGTTTCTTTATCAACTTGAGGGTAAGGCATTTCTTTTTTGGTTCTGTTGTAAACTAAAACGTTCATATTAAACGCCGTGGCTATTTTGCTAACTTCTTTGCCTATGTTTCCGTAACCCACAACCCCAAGCGTTTTGCCGGCAAGTTCGGTAAGAGGAATGTTAAAGTAGCAAAAAGTTTTGCTTTGCTTCCATAAACCTTGCTTAACGCCTTCGTTATACTCACTAACTTTGTTAGTGTAGTTTAAAATAAAAGCGAAAACGTGTTGCGCTACGTTAGACGTTGAGTAGTTAGGAACGTTGCAAACAATAATTCCTTTTTGCTTAGCGTAAGCCGTGTCAACGTTATTATAGCCCGTTGCAGTTAATCCTATAAATTTTAAGTTTGAACATTTGTCAATAAGTTCTTTATCAAAAACCGTTTTGTTGCAAATTACAATTTCGCTATCTTTTACAGCGTTTACAACTTCGTTTTTAGGTAAAATGTCGTAATACGTTACGTCGCCTAAAGCGTCGAAACAACTTAAGTTAAGGTCACCGTTTGTAAATGAAATTTTATCAAGAATAGTAATTTTCATAGTAATTTAGTGCAATAAATTTTAGTTAGATTTAAGTACGCTAGTTGCCATAAAACGTTGATTTTCAACGCTTTCATAGGTAATAACGTATTCGTTTTCATCAATAGTAGCGGTTATTTCGTAAGTTCCAAAATAGTCAGCTTCCATCATAATTAAACTAGAAACTTCCATAAAATTGCCGTTTTTAATTTTGCCAACAACAACCCATATAACGTATTCACCTTCAGTAAATACTGGAATTTCAACGTTTGCGTTACCAGTAATAGTAACTTCTTTTTTAGCGTAAGTAAACGTGTTAAAAGCACCTTCAATTTCTATGCTATTATGTCCTTGAAGGAAAACTTTAACGCCGTAAGTTGCACCGTCTTCTAACAACGCGTCTTTAGGAATAGTTACCGTTACACCGCTAAAATCGAATTTATCGTTTTTAATAGAAAAATTACCTTTTGCTGCGTTTTCAAGTTGCATTAAACCTGCACCGTCTTCAAGTTTAGGCATGTTTTTTCTAAGCATTCGTTCGTAAGTTGAATAAATTGTACGACAGTTTGAAACAAGGTTTTTAGTGTTAGTTACAATGCTATTTTTTAAGTTAGTAATGCCTTGAGCGTTATAATCGTAACCTAAAACGCTATCAAATACGTTTTTAAGAATTTGTAATCTGTTTTCTTTTGACGCTTCGTTATAAGCGAAAATTTCATTAGCGTCGTTGCCGTTAAAGGTAAGGTCATTTTCTATCATAAACGCCTTGAAAACGTCAATAAACGCTTCTTTAGGTTGGTTATTGCCTTCTTGCGAGCCTGAACCTTCTGAGCCACTTGGCGTTGTAGAAACACCGCCACCACTTACACCGCCACCACTTGAAGTTGGGTCATAAAGAGATACTGTCATACCTGCACTAACAATTAAGCCTGTATCAGTACCATTATAGAACGGGTTAACGTGAATTTCACTAATACGTAAAAATTCGTACGCCGCGTTGTTAGCGTATTCTTTAAATTCGTCTTCAGATAAAGTTGTGCCGTCTTCAAAAGTATATACACCACCAACAAAATCAATAAGTTCGTAAGCAATAAAGCCGTCTTCTTGACTCCAAAGCGTACCTTCGGTAATTTTTTTGCCGTTATCAAGTAAAACATAGTCTTTATAATAAAGGTAAAAACTATTTTGAATAGTTAAATAATAGTCGGTGTTGTCAACTACGTTGTCGCCGTTTAAGTCTGTAATATTATAAACTATTTTGTTCCAGCCACCAGTTGCCAATAACGATAAGTATTGACTATTTGAACTATAAACGCTATCGCTAAGTTCAATATAATGATAGCCTGTATTAAAATAACGTGTAGCTTCATCTACAAGGTCTAACGTGAAAAATCCGTCGCCCGTTTCCATAAACGTTTCGCCTGAAATTAACGAGTTAGTAGGGTTAGAATAATCAAATTCTGCCTTAAAACCTATAAACTTGCCGTTTTGCTTTATTGCTTTGAAAATTCTGCTTGTGCCTTGGTTTTCTAAAACGTCTAAACTATAAGCGTTTGTAAATAACTGCGAGCGTTCAACGATATATTCTTTAAGTGGAGCGTATTTTACGTAGCAGTAGTTATACGCACCTTTAGTATTGTCACTATAACTTACAGCCGTATAATCAAAAGTTGAAAATTCAACAACTTCAACGCCGTCTTCTTCATATATTTTAATGTATAATGCGCCGGTTAAAGTGTCTTTTGGTAAAAGTGTGTTAGGGTCAACGTAGTCGCCACCACCAGTACCAAATTGCCCTTCCATTGTAATACCACTATCAATGCCTTCGTCTTTATCTTGAATATAGTCGTTATTAAGATACCCTATAAAGCCGGTAACAACGTCGTTTTCTTCATCGTAGCCAATGTATCTTGCCGTAACGCCGTTGAACACTACAAGTTTGTTTAAAACGGTTACGCATTGAGTAAGTTCGTCAATTCGCATACGCGCTTGAGAGGCTATATCGGTAAGTTCTAAAGTTTGCCAACCAAAGTAGGTTTGAACGCCTTCATCGTAATAATAGCTACCTTCGTTAACGGTGTAAGTTGAACTAGTTGTTTGCGATGCTAAACTAGTTTGCGAAGTGGCGCTTTTAGCATTGCTTGCAAAGTTAAAAGAAAGGTCTGCATTTTCAAGCTTATTAACGCAATAGTAATACGCTGCGTTAATAGTACTTGTGTCAGGATTACAAGCACCCATAAAAGTTATTGATAATGCAAGTAGTACGGCAGTAATGCCTTTTATAAGTTTTTTCATAAAACCCCCGTTAAATTTTTACTTAATTATTAAATAAAACCTATAATATTATTATATTTATAATTGCAAAACTTGTCAATATATTAAAAAGCACACCGTAATTGGTGTGCTTTAGTGTGTCGGGACAGTGATGATTGCGTTTGAACTTTTGATTGAGTTATGGCATGCTCGTTGTTTTTCACTAAAACGTTTTGATTAACATACAATATAGTAATAGATTTTACTATTTAGGAGGAATATAAATGATTGAAAATGAAAAGCTTGGTAATGGCGATTATGATTTTTCGCCCATTATTAACGTAAAAAAATTAACTCATTACAATAACTATTTTAGAAAAG
>JAGBYC010000151.1 GCA_017628935.1 Clostridia bacterium
ACATTGCTCCCTAAATTTGTTACTTTGTCAGGTATATCTATACTTGTTAACGAATCGCAATCACTAAAAGCATATGAGCTTATAGTTTGTAAACTATCAGGAAGAGTTATATTTATTAATGAATCGCAATCACTAAAAGCATATGAGCTTATAGTTTGTAAACTATCAGGAAGAGTTATATTTATTAATGAATCGCAATTGTCAAAAGCATATTGACCAATACTTTCTATCGTGGTTGGCAATTTAATGGTTGACAACTTCTTACATTCGCTAAACGCGTACGAACCTATAGTTTTAACGCTATCTAAAATAGTTACGCTTGTTAAATTTTCAAAATCTGCAAGAGCGTACGAAGATATTGCGTCACCACACGTTATAGTTAACGTTTTTAATGTTTTTTCATCAAGCCTTCCTAACGCATACGTTGGAACAGACGCAACTTCAATAGGGCAATTATAGAAAGCATACAAACCAACGCTTTCAACGCTATTACCAATAGTTAAAGTTTTTAATTTGTCGCAATCGGCAAGCGTATTTTCCCCTATAGATTCAACGCTATTAGGAATAACTATACTAGTTAACGAATCGCAGTTATAAAAAACATATTTATCAATATATTCAACACTGCTAGGAATAGTTACACTTTTTAAATTAACACAATTATAAAACGCATTAGAATTTATTGCTTTTACTGTATTAGGTATAACTACTTCTGTGATGGTAGAATCTGAACTAAAAGCGTCTACACCTATTTCAACTACTGGCTTATCTTCATACGTTTCAGGAATAACTATTTTCGTATCAGTACAAGAACCTCTGCCATACACTATATAACTAGTGCCGTCATAATTTAAGGCATAAGCTAACCCTTCAGAATACGAGTTTTTATCACACGCCGTTCCTATAAATAACGCCGACGTTGCAACTAAAACTACCGTTAATAATTTAAGCAAAAACTTTTTCATGATAGCCTCCATATACAACCATTATACACAAATATTTACAAACGGTCAATATTCTACATAATATTTGAAATTTTGCTTATAACAACAATGAAAAAAGGTGTGGACTTAACCACACCTTTTATTATTAAACTAAAAGCAATAAATTGTTAAAAGCAAGTAGAACTAGGCTCGCGAAGGCGCAACGCTAAAATTAACCTTGTTAGTTATTAAACTTTAATAAGCCGTTAGAAACAAGTTAGACGAGGCGCGAAAAAAAGGCTGGTTGTAATTAACCTTGTTGGTTATTACCACCATGCCTTTTTTGATAAAACAATGTATAACGAAGTTTCTAACGTCTTATTCAGCGTATACTGAAACTTGCTTTTTATCTTTACCCAAACGTTCAAATCTTACAACGCCTGATACAGTTGCGAATAAAGTATCGTCTGAACCTCTACCTACGCCTGCACCTGAGTAAAATTTAGTACCGCGTTGGCGAACTAAAATGCTACCAGCAGAAACTTTTTGACCGTCTGCACGTTTAATGCCAAGACGTTTAGCCTTACTATCACGACCGTTTCTTGAAGAACCTACACCTTTTTTATGAGCAAATAATCTGATTAAAAACATAACTCTTTCTCTCCTTATTTTGCCACAATTTCGGTAATTTTAACAGCCGTAAATGGTTGTCTGTGACCTTGTTTCTTTCTTTCGTTCTTTTTAGCTTTGTATTTGAATACGATAACCTTTTTAGATTTATCTTGCTTAAGAACTTCGCCCGTAGCCTTGAACGCTTCAGCGTCTTTGCCTACTTTAATGCCTGCTTCATCGCTAACAAGTAAAACGTTAAATTCTACTGTAGCACCAACTTCAGCGTCAAGTTTTTCAAATTTAACAGTATCGCCTACTGCCACTTTGTATTGCTTGCTGCCGTTTTCGATAATTGCGTACATCTGTGTACTCCTCCTGTCTAATCTCGCCAAATAAAGGTGACGTTTAACGCGCTTCAGGAACCCTTTTCGTGCGGTTGCTTTAATATATTACAAGTTTTTAATAATTTTGTCAACTGTTTTGCATACTTTTTTAATTTTTATCGATACTACTTTTAAAGGAGTTATTATGAGAAAAGAAAACAACGATTCTACGCTTATAAACGAAGTTTATCGCAATGCTAAAACTGCAATTTTGTCTATCGACGCCATTATGGAAGAAATTAACGATATGGACTTTTTTACCGAAATTAAAAGTGAACGCGACGGCTACAACGATATTTTAGATGAAGTTACGGCGTTTATGCAAAACAACGGGTACGCTATTAACGAAGTGTCGGCTTTTAAGAAAACGGGTATGAATTTAGGCATAAAAATGAATACGGCGTTTGATAATTCTACCACGCATTTAGCAGAACTTATGATTAAAGGCACGCTTATGGGCATATGCGAATTAACGCGACTTATTAACGGTAATAAAACTAGCAACGAAACTATTTTAAACTTAGCAACAAAACTTGTCGACTTAGAAGAAAATTACGAAGCACGACTTAAAAAATTTTTATAAAATTTTAAAATCCACCCTTTTCGCTTGCGCTAAGGGTGGTTTTTTGTTATACTTTTACTATGATTTACAACTACCATACTCACACTTTTAGATGCTCGCACGCATCGGGCATTGAAAGAAATTACATAGAACGCGCCATAGCAAACGGCGTTAAAAAAATGGGCTTTTCTGACCACGCTCCTTTTATGCACGACGACGGTTTTGAGGCGCATTATCGCGTTAAAATTAAAGACGTTAAAAATTATTTTGACACGTTAAAGGCACTACGCGAAGAGTATAAAAATAAAATTGAAATTTTTATAGGTTTTGAAATTGAGTGCTACCCTAGTTACTATGAAAAAATGGTTAAATTTGCCGTTAACGCTGGCGCTGAGTATTTAATATTAGGTCAGCACCATACTGACACCGATAGACAAAACGACCCTA
Source organism: Clostridia bacterium (assembly GCA_017628935.1). Classification (GTDB taxonomy): domain Bacteria; phylum Bacillota; class Clostridia; order Christensenellales; family Borkfalkiaceae; genus HGM11412. The sequence goes on from JAGBYC010000151.1 coordinate 2,928, forward strand.
ACGGCGAAGATTATTTTTATCCGTTTAAAGCAAACGACGATG
>JAGBYC010000152.1 GCA_017628935.1 Clostridia bacterium
AACGTTGTAACCTAACTCGCTTAAACCTTTAGAAATTGACGCGCTTTCACAACTGTTAACTTTACAGCCTAACGTAAAAACTACTGCTTTCATAACTTTTTCATTGCAAATGCAACCCATTCGCCTTTTGATATACTTTTTATAATTTCATAACCAAGTGGAATATACGTTGACGTAACAAGTTCAGCCTTTTCACGCAATATGCCACTTAAAATTAAAATTGTGCCTTTTTTACAATGGCTTTGTAAACTTTCACTCAACACGCATAAAATATCTGCCGTAATGTTAGCAACTACGATATCTCCTACCGAATTGTCTTTATCAAGTAAATTATCAAGCGTAATAACGCATTTATCACCAACTTCGTTTAAAATAGCGTTGCGTTTTGCAGTTTCTACGGCAACTATATCAATATCAGTCATAACGGCTTTTTTTGCGCCAAGTTTAACTGCAGTAATACCTAAAATACCCGAACCCGTACCAACGTCAAGCACAGTTTCTTTACCAGTAACGTAGTCGCAAAGCATATCGATACAAGACGACGTTGTTTCGTGTTCACCCGTACCAAACGCCATATTGCTTTCAATTTTAACTACCGTTTGACCTTCTTTCGCCTCATAATCTATCCAGTTAGGACAAATTACCACCTTACCCATATCCATAGGACGATAATGTTTACGCCAAATTTCAATCCAGTCGTCACCATCAACTTCACGCTTAATAATTTCAAGCGTACCAAAGTTGATATATTCACTAGACAATGCTTTCATTTCAAAAAGCGCGTTTTCAATTTTGCTTATAACGGTTGACGCAGTATCTAAATCTAAATAACACTTAACAAGCGTAACTCCACTACCTAAATTAGCAGTAACGCCGTCTTCAAGATAGTCCCAAGTATTTCTACGCTTATTTATAAGTTCTAAAACGTCTTCATCGTCACAAATAGAAACGCCGTATTCAGTAAATTCCCAAAGCTTTGAAGAAACTAATTCTTCAGCCTCATGCGTGGTTGTAATTGTAAGTTCTAAATATTTCATAGGTATATTTTAGCACATTTTATAAGCCTATACAAGCGTTTATATATAAAAAACGTCGCTATAATTAGCGACGCAATTTATTAATTTGTGTTTCGTAATTCGTAATGATGTTTTTCACTTGTAACCGACGGCATTGTGTCGCCTTTTTCAATTTCATAATAATTAAGAACGCGACCTTCGTCATCAACTAAAACGTAAGTGGCCGATAACGGAGCAACGTCGCCTGCATATAATTTATTCATATAAGCCTCCTTAATTATATTTTGCGTAACACAAAATAAAAAATTCCCACTTTCGCAGGAATTTAAATATTTTTGATAGACTATTAAACATTTTTAAGGCGTTAGAAACAAGCAATACAAGACACTTATGCCTATTAAACTGTATAAAAGTTTAAAAGCAAGTAGAACAAGGCTCGCTAAGGTGAAACGCTGAAACTAACCTTTTTGGTTGTTGAAGTGTTGAACCTTTGCAGAAACGCAGTTATACGACGCTTATAAATTTTTATAATAGTCGGTGCCATACAAAGCACTCATATCATCATTAAACTTTTTAATTTTATCGTATTGTTTTATGTTTAAAGTATCGTTAAACTTTTCAAGGGCTTTTTTTGCGTCTTTATTAAGTTTATCAGGAACTTCAACAACAACGGTAACGTAAAGGTCGCCATAACCAAGACGTGAGCGAATACCTTTGCCACGAACGATAAACGTTTTGCCCGACTGCGTGCATTCAGGAATATTAAGTTCGTGAACGTCGTCAAGCGTAGGAATTTTAACCTTACCACCTAAAACAGCCGTTTTGAAAGTGATAGGAAGTTCTAAATAAAGGTCGTAATTTTTGCGTTTGAATAATTTGTGTGGTAAAACTTTAAACACAACGATAAGGTCGCCTGCTTCACCACCCATTTTAGACGCTTCACCGTAGCCACGCTTTTTCATATACGAATTAGTGTCAGCACCGGCAGGAATATCGAAAGAAACGGTAGTTTTAGTACGCGTAAAGCCTTTACCGTTACAGTCTGGGCATTTATCTGTAATTTTTTTACCAGAGCCACCACAGTCTGAACAAGTGCGTGTACTAATTTGTTGGAAAAAGCCGTTACCTTGAACGTATTGAACTTGGCCTTTACCCTTACAAGTTGAACAAGTTGTATAAGAAGTGCCGTTTTTAGCACCCGTTCCACGACACGTTTTACAAGGCTCGTTACGGGTATAAGTTACTTCTTTAGTGCAACCTTTTGCAGCGTCAAGGAAAGAAAGTTCAACCTCTAAACTAATATCTTGACCTTTACGGTTAACTTCTTGAGTTCTTCCACCACCTGTAAACTGGCTGAAAATATCGCCGAAAATATCGCCGAAACCACCAAAACCACTTGCATCAAAGCCACCAAAACCACCCATGCCTGGATGTTCAAGTTCATAGTCGTATTTTTGGCGTTTTTGAGGGTCTGAAAGTGTTTCGTTAGCCTCGTTTATTTCCTTAAATTTTGCGGCGCAAGCCTCATCATTAGGATGTAAGTCTGGGTGATATTGCTTAACAAGTTTACGGTACGCCGACTTAATTTCGTCTTGTGTAGCGTCTTTTTTAACTCCAAGAATATCGTAATAATTGTTTGCCATATATGTACCTATAGTTGAATTAAACTAGTTTATTAACGCCAAAGGCATTTAGTATAAAAATACCAAATGCCAAGCGTAATTTAATTATGATTGATGAAATTCTGTATCGTCTCAACCTGCATCAGCCCAAGCGTTTTGTGCTGCTTGTGCTTGTTGGTAAAGTTTATCGAAGATTTCTTGAGCGTAGTTAGACAG
>JAGBYC010000153.1 GCA_017628935.1 Clostridia bacterium
TAACTCTTTCGCCGTTATACGCTAAATTCAACGCGTCAAACAAAAGGTCGTAATCTTTAAAACCTAAAAAAACGTCAACTTCAACAAATTCGTTATAAATATCGTCTATAAACTTTTCGGGCAAGCAACCGGTTAAAACTATTTTTTCTAAAACGCCAGCTTGCCTTAAAACGTTGCACTCAAAAACCGTTTCTATAGCCTCTTTTCTTGCACTTTCTAAAAAAGCACACGAATTTATAATTATAATATTAGCCTTTGTTATATCCGACGTAATTACCGAATTTTCTTCAACTAATTTAAGCGCTTTTTCACTATCAACGCGGTTTTTATCACAGCCTAATGATATTAAGCCTATTTTTTTTGTTTTAAAATTAACGTTTATCATATGTTAAATAAAATTATTAGTTTTTAGATAAATTTTCAAGTTCTTCTAACGAAATTAAAACATTACGTTTACCGTTTTCAATACCTACACGTAAACTATCAATATAAATTTGCTACATAATAACCACTAATGTTAATCGTTAAAATCAACGTTTTCGCTATTATTAGAAGAATCGCCATTTAAAAATTTCTTTTCAAACTCTTCGTAGGAAATTAAAATTTTACGCTTACCTTTAATTGCTTCGGCAGAAATATAGCCGTTATCTAAAAGCCAGTCGACAACTTTAGCAGCACGTGGATAACCTAAGCCTAACCTACGTTGTAGCGACGAAACTGAAATGCCGTCATACTCAAAACCAACGCGTAAAGCGTCAACGTAAACGTGGTCGACTATATCGCCGTCTTTATTAGCACCACTTGAAAAGCCGTTTGAAGAAGGTGCTTCGTTAGTATCTGCTTGCACGCGTGACTTAATTTTAGTCCACGAATTACGGTCGTAATAAGCAACGTTATTTTTAGCAACGTATTCAACAACGTCGTAAAGTTCGTCGTCACTAACGTACGCGCCCATTGCACGCTCAGTATTAAGCATGCCACCCGTTTTATACAAGCAGTCGCCCTTACCTAAAAGTTTTTCAGCACCCGTTTCACCAAGGCTTACAGACGAGTCGACGTGCGAACTAGCACGGAATACGAGCCTTGCAGGTAAGTTTGCTTTAATAGGACCGTTAACGATATCTGCTGAAGGACGTTGCGCTGCTAATACTAAGTGAATACCAGACGCACGCGATTTCGCAGCAAGAAGGTTGATTTTTTCGCCAATACCCTTTTTATCACGCAACATAAGGTCGGCGAATTCGTCGATTATAATAACTATTCTTGGCATAATACGTTGTTTATTTTGTACTGCCTTACGGTTATAATCGCTAATATTTTTACTTTTACTTAACTTAAGTTCAGAATAACGGCGTTCCATTTCATCAACTGCCCATTGTAAAACTGAGTTACAAAGCGGTAAATCGTTATCCACTATGGTATCAAACAACATATGTGGCAATTCACGGAACGGCTCAAAGTCTACTTGTTTAGGGTCGATAATAACGAAACGAAGTTGGTCAGGACCGTACTTAGAAACTAAACTTAAAATCATTGAGTTTAAGCACACGCTTTTACCAGAACCAGTAGTACCCGAAATAAGCACGTGTGGCATATCTGCTAAGTCTAACGCAATAGGGTTACCGATAATATCTTTACCAAACGCAAAGTAGAGTGAGAACGGTGGTGTATTTAAGAAATTATCGCTTGAAATAATATCTTTAATACTTACGCTATCTGCTTGCTTGTTAGGAACTTCAATACCTACGTAAGACGTGTTAGGTACAGGGGCAAGCATACGAATAGAACTTCTTGCAGCGATACGTAAATTAAGGTCGTCAGCAAGTTTAGTAATTTTAGTTACCGTCATCGCAGGTGGAACGACTAAATCAAATCTTGTTACGGCAGGACCACGGTAAATATTTGCAATAGTAGTATCTACGCCAAAAGTACTTAACGTTGTTAAAATTCTACCCTTAATATCATTTTTAAATATTTCGTTATCATAATTATTTTGCGAATTATCAATAGTTTTGAAAAGCGAAATAGGTGGTGCTTTATATTTGTAATTTATAGGCATATTTTCAATAATATTGCCCGTAGTTACGTTTTCAAGTTCAGGTCTGTAAGCACTTTCTTGAACTAAGTCTGGCATAATAGACGTTGAATATCTTTTCGGTTCTTCAATAGGCTTTTCAACAACTTCATCGATAGGTTCATCAATAGATTCTTCATAATCATCATTATAATTAGAATCGTCGTTATCAAAACTGTCGTAAGCGTCGCTATCAACTTCAAAAGCGTTATCGTTAGACGTATCGTTATCAAACTCATCATCATAACTGCTTTCATACTCTTCGTCGTAGCCACCGAAATAATCGTTAGAAGTGTCAGTTTCTTCGTAATTATAGGTAGGTTCGTTACTGAAAGTAGAAATAGGCTCTGAAATTACAGGCTGAACCGGTTTATTAAATTCGCTAATAGAATTTTTAACGTTTAAAGTATTATCAACGCGATATTTATCTTCATTAAAGGAATTATTAAACTCTTCGGAATACGTTTTATTGTTGTTTCCGTATAAAACGCGTAAACTTTCTTCACGTTGAAGAATTTCTTTATTAGTTGGCTGATAAGTATTAGCCTCAAAACGATTACCGTCGTAAGGGTTTACGTAGCCGTTTGACTGAAAACCGTTAGGATATACTTGTTGCGCGCCGAACTGTTGTGGATTTGGATACCCGTTTTGATACGGTTGAGCGTTAAAGTAAGGGTTTTGTTGAGGATAACCGTTTGGTTGTGGGTAACCGTTAAACGCGTTTGGATATACTAGTTGTTGAACTGGTTCTACAACCGGCTGTTGAACTGGCGCGCTTACGTTATTAGCAACAACCTCTGCAGGATACGTTTTATCTTCAACGGTTGTTTTAGGTTTATTTTTAGCACTTTTAATTGCAATTGAAATAGAAATTAAAATCACAACCGAAATTGCAACTATCGACCAAAAATATGAAATTGCGTTTACAAGTGGGTAAGTTATAATTGCAAATAACGCACCACCAGCAACTACCCCACTTACACCGTTTTTACCAGAGTTATACGCATAGTCGACGTAATCGTTAAACGACGCAGGTTTTTGCAAGTTGGTAATTACCGATAATAACGCAATTACTAAAAATACGAATAAAATTGTAACTACAAGTTTTGATTTAACGTTGCTTTTTACAATTTTTTTACCAAACAACATCATAAAGCCAACGTAATTTAAGCATACCAAAACTGGATATGATAAATACCCTAAAACACCAAGCAAGAAAGCTTGTACTTCGCTACCTATTACGAAAATAACGTCGCCACCAAATAAAAGGCAAACAAAAAGTAAAAACGAAGTAATTATAAGCGTTACACCAAAAAATTCAACGGTGAAAAAAGTATCGCTATTTTTTTTAGGTTGAATGCCGTTAGCCAAGATAAAATCTCCTAATTTAAAGAACGCGTTGATTTAATATAAATCAAACACGTTCTATTGTATCACAGTTTATTAAAATATGCAATATTTTTATAAAAAATCTAATCAAACTTATTTAAAAATTGCGTTAATTAGTAAATAGTTTGTCGAAAAGAGTTGTTGCTTTTAACGATATTTCTTTTATAGTATTTTCATCAAAAGGCGATTTTAAACCAACCTTGTTAATCAGGTCGGTAAACGACATACTTGCCCCGTATGAAACAAATTCGTTATACTTTTTAAACGCTAAGTCGTAATCGTCAAGCGATAAGAATAAAAATTGTAAGGCTACAACCTCAGCCAAAGCATAGTCGATATAATAAAACGGGCTTTCGTATATATGCATTTGATACTGCCAACGCGTGCCCTTTTCTAAATAAGTTATACCGGCGCTACTAAGGTGTGGACGAAAGCGTTTTTCAAGCATCTTCCAAACTAAATTTCTATTTTCAGGCGTTAATTCATAGTCGGCATAAATAAGTTCTTGAAAAGCGTCAACCATAACGCCGTAAGGTATAAAGCAAAAACTATCAACAAAGTGTTGAAGTATATATTTTTTAGCGTTACTGCCAAAGAATTTATCAACGTATTTGTATGCGAAAAACTCCATACTCATAGAGTGCGTTTCAGCAACGTCCATAAACGGCATACCAAGTTCTTTATCAACGCCGTTTTTAAAGGCTAAATAACTTGCGTACGCGTGCCCTCCTTCGTGAGTTAAAACGTCAACGTCTTGCGACGAACCGTTAAAATTTGCAAAAATAAACGGTGCGTTATAATCTTTTAAATCAGTTTGATAACCACCACCCCATTTATTAACGCGTGATAAACAGTCGAACAATTCGCCGTTTATCATAAAATTGAAAAACTCGTTAGTTTCATTACTCATTTCGGCGTACAAATCTGCGCCTTTTAAAAACAAGTTGTTACCAGTAAAAATAGGGTTAACGTTACCACAAACGCTAACGTCGTTATCATAAAGTTTTGGCTCATTTATTAGCATTTTATCGTAAATTTTGCGTTTTATTCTATTTACGGTAGGAACTATATACTTAACAACGGCATCACGAAATTTGCTAATATCATTACGCGTATAACCTATTCTATTCATACGATAATAACCAAGTTTTGTAAAATTATCAAAACCTAATTTTTTAGCCATTTTAGTTCTAATTTTAACTAAATTATTAAAGTTAGAATTTAAAAATTCAGCGTCTTTTTCAAGCCTTTCACCTAACGCGTTGTAAGCATTTTTTCTAACTTCTCTGTCGCTATCAACCATATATTTTTTAAGCACGGTAAAAGGTATATTTTCACCGTTAAAGTCAACGGTTAAAGCGCTTATAAAATTAGAATAATTAGAACTTTCTAAATTTTCGATAATAATATCTTTAGTAATTTTTGGGTTATTTGCAATAAGTTTAGACTGATAAATTTCAAGTAAAATTTCAGGAATATTGCCTTTAATTTCATCTAAAAATTCACTGTTTAAAATAGCATTTATATACCCCGACTCACTTTCTAAAACAAGTGGAATATTTTCTTCATAATAGCGTTTTTCGGCATTATAAAATTCGTTAGCCGTGTTTTGCGACCAACGTATATACGCTAAATTAAACGCCGTATCAAGTTTAGAATAAACTTCAACTACGCCCTTTCTTACCGACAAAATTTCTTCTACGTTTTTAGCGTTTTCTATAACGGTTTTTGCACTATTATAGCAAGTTATTAAGTTTTGAACGACAAAGCGTTCGTATTTAATTTCACTAAATTTCATATAAAAATAATGCCACGGATTACCGTGGCTATTTTTTAGTTTTTGTCTATTAAGTTTACGATATCTTGAACTGTAACGATTGATTCAGTTTCTTCATCTGAAACTTCGATATTGAAAGTTTCTTCTAATGAAAGTAACATTTCAACAAGGTCAAGCGAGTCAGCGCCTAAATCTTTAATAATTTCACTTTCAGGTTTAATAGAATCTGCTGATAAGCCGAGTTTTTCAACTAACATATCTCTTACTTTTTCAAAAGTCATAAAATAATCCTCCTTGGTTTTATATATAATACCAAATTTAATAAATTTTGTCAATATATAATATTTATATTAAGCGTATAATATGCATTTGCTTAATAAATTAGTTAAGCCCTTTCATTGTAAGAGCAATACGCTTACGCTTTATGTCAACGTCTAACACTTTTACTTTAACTTGTTGACCAACTTTTACCACGTCTGACGGATTTGAAACGAATTTATCAGACAACTGTGAAACGTGTACTAAACCGTCTTGATGCACGCTAATATCAACGAAAGCACCAAACGCAGTTACGTTTCTAACGGTGCCGTCAATAATCATGCCAACTTTTAAGTCTTCAAGCTCAAAAATATCACTACGAAGAATAGGTTTTGGTAAACTATCACGCACGTCTCTACCCGGTTTCATAAGTTCTTCCATAACGTCTTTAAGCGTTTCTTCACCAAGACCTACTTCGTTAGACACGAATTTATAGCCTTTTTCAGCAATTTTTTCTTTTAAATTACCAAGTTCGTTAGCCTTAACGTTATCGTCAGTATAGCCGAAAAGTTTTAAAAGTTTATTAGCACCGTCGTACGATTCTGGGTGAACGGCAGTGTTATCTAAAATATTTTCGCCGTCTGAAATTCTTAAGAACCCTGCGCATTGAGTAAACGCCTTTTCGCCAAGTTTAGCAACCTTTAAAAGTTCTTTTCTTGACTTAAATTTACCGTTCTTTTCACGATATTCAACTATATTTTTAGCAATTCCACTATTAAGCCCTGCAACGTGCGATAAAAGTGGCGCACTAGCAGTATTAAGGTCAACGCCAACGCTTGTAACACAGTCTTCTAAAACACCAGTTAAAACTTCGTCAAGGCGTGCTTCAGGCATATCGTGTTGATATTGCCCTACACCTATCGACTTAGGGTCAATTTTAATAAGTTCGGCAAGTGGGTCTTGCAATCTACGTGCAATTGAAACGGCTGAACGCTCTGAAACGTCAAAATCTGGGAATTCTTTAGCACCAAGTTCAGATGCCGAATATACTGACGCACCTGCTTCGCTTACAACGATATACGAAACCTTACCACCGTATTCTTTAATAAGGTCGGCAACAAAAATTTCAGACGCTTTACTTGCAGTACCGTTACCGATTGAAACTACGTCTACTTTATACTTTTCAATAAGTCGTTTTAAGATAATTTTAGCGTTTTCTTTATCTCTATCGTTATCACGCGTAGCGTAAACAACGGCTTTATCTAAAACTTTACCAGTTTCATCAACTACGGCAATTTTACAACCTGTTCTAATACCAGGGTCAAACCCCATTACAATTTTACCTTTAAGTGGCGACGCCATTAAAAGTGGCTTTAAGTTATTTTCAAAAAGTTTAATAGCGTCTTCTTGCGCTCTTTCAGTAAGCAACGCTCTAATTTCACGCTCAACTGACGGTTCGATAAGTCTATCGTAAGCATCAGCGCACGCATTTTTAATAATATCTTTATAAGGGCTATCGCCTTTTACGTAAAAACCTTCGCAAATAGCAACGCCAAATTCCTTATCAATTGCAACGGTTACTTTTAAAA
>JAGBYC010000154.1 GCA_017628935.1 Clostridia bacterium
AAGGCGGCGAAATGAACGCATTGCTTAGAACAACTATTGCGTTCACTCAAATGGAAGGTAGTAAAGCGCAAAACGTTATTCCTGCAAAAGCAAGAATGGTGTGCAATATGCGTTTAAACCCAAGCGATACCGTTGACGGAGCGCTTGAACGCCTTAAAAAGACTGTTAACGACGAAAACGTTGATATAAACGTTATTTTAGGCGTTAATCCAAGCCGTGTTTCTCAAACGGAATGCGACAGTTATAAAAAGGTGGAAAAGGCAATATTAAATACGTGGAAAGGCTCTGTTGTAGCACCGTATTTAATGGTTCAATGTTCTGATAGCCGTCATTACGGTAAAATTTCTGATAAAGTGTATCGTTTCTCTGCGTGCGATTTAACTAGTGAAGAACGCGCTGGCGTACACGGTATTGACGAACATTTACGTTTAGACGCTATTATTCGTTCGGTTGAATTCTATCTTCGTTTATTAAAACAATGTTAATTTAAAGGTGAAGTATGTTTGATAACGTTCAAGGTGAATTATTAAGTTTAATAGGAATTTTTTATGCGGCAGTTTTAGGTTTTGCAGTTGGTTTTGAACGTAAATTACGTTCAAAAGAGGCTGGTATTAGAACCCACACAATAGTTTGCTTAGGTGCTGCCATTATGGTTGTCGTTTCTAAGTTGGCCTTTCCGGCTGGTGACCCTGGACGCGTTGCCGCTCAAATTGTAACAGGTATAGGTTTCTTAGGTGCGGGAATAATAGTTTATAAACGAAACGAAGTTCGTGGTTTAACTACGGCTGCTGGCGTTTGGGCTATTGCAGGTATAGGTATGGCTTGTGGTGCAGGCTTATTTATAGTTGCAACTGCAGGCGCTCTAATATTAGTTTTAATTCAATGGCTTTTACACCGTAAAGTTTTTGCAAATAAGCGTTACTATCAAGTTGAAGTTAAGTTTATAGCAACTACTAACGAACGCGAAATTGTTAAAAAACTTTTTGGTACAGACCGTTATTATAGGTTAGTTATTGAAAGAAAAGATGGTGATATTTATTATCACGCCGTACTTAATACAGACGTTGAGTATTCTTCTGAAAGACTTGACGAAATTATGAAATCGCACGAATTTATCCTTTCATTAGAACGCATCGGCGATGAATAAATAAATCCCGATTTTATCGGGATTTTTATTAGTCAAATTTAAATATATAAGGGGTTTTATGAGTAATCAATTTAGTAAGAAAAACTGGTTTATTTTAATTTTGTTTGGCATAATAGGTCAAATAGCGTGGTCAGTTGAAAATATGTATTTCAACTTATTCGTTTTTGAAACGATATCGCCAAACCTTGACGCAATCACCTTAATGGTTCAACTTTCGGGCATAACTGCAACGGTTGTAACGTTATTTGCAGGTGCGCTTTCTGATAAACTTGGTAACAGACGTGAGTTTATTTCAATAGGTTATATAATTTGGGGTATTACGGTAGCGTTATTTGGCTTTATTGAAACTAAACTTTTTGTGGAAACCCTTAACGTTGACGTCGTTACGGGCGTTACCATCGCTTTAACGGTAGTTATCGTTGGCGACTGTGTTATGACTGTATTTGGCTCTACGGCTAACGACGCGGCTTTTAACGCTTGGGTTACTGATAACACTGAAGAAGAATACCGTGGTAAAGTTGAAGGCGTTTTAGCCGTATTACCACTTTTTGCAATGCTTGTTGTTGCAGGTGGTTTTGGTATTTTAGTTTCGTTTATCGGCTATAAACTTTTATTCTTATTACTTGGTATAATTATTTCAATAGCAGGTATTATCGGTATAAATACTATCAAAGATAGTAAACTTTTAAAACCAAGTGGTTCGTTTAAAGATATTTTTTACGGATTTAAACCTATCGTAATTAAAAACAATAAACCGTTATACTTAACTTTACTTATAGTTGGCGTATACGGTATTGCCTGCCAAATATTTATGCCGTTTTTAATTATTTATATGAAAACTTATTTAGGTTTTAGCGTTATTGAATACAGTTTAGTTTTCGGTTTGGCAATTGTTTTAGGTGCAGTTATAAACGTTATTTTAGGCGCTAAAACTGACAAAATGGATAAAACCAAAGTTATTTATATTGCTAACGCAATTTTCGTTGTAGGTTTAATGCTTATGTATTTATTCCACTTTGAAGATAAAATTGCTACCATTTTAACCTTTGGTTTAGGTGGCTTTATTATGATAGTTGGCTTTATATTAATTTCGGCGTTAACTGGCGCGCTTGTACGCGACTATACTCCAAGCGAACACGCTGGTAAACTTCAAGGTGTTAGAATGATATTTAGCGTTTTAATTCCTATGATAATAGGCCCTATGATAGGTAACGCTATAAATAAAGCAATGAATATTCCACTTGTTGATGCTGGTGCTGACGCTATGACTACCGAATATATTCCTGCTCCTGAAATTTTCTTAGTTGCGTCACTTGTTGCGTTAATAATTTTCGTTATTACGCCTATACTAATTAAAACTGTTAAAAAGTTAAAGGAGGTAGGTGTAAATGAAGTTAAAAACTGATTATATCGTTGGCGATATTCCACATAGCGAACATCCTAACCCACAATTTGAACGTGATGGAGTTAAGGTATTAAACGGTAAATGGAATTTAAAAAAATTAAACGCTAACGGTTTAGAAGTGTTTAACGGTAAAATTTTAGTTCCTTTTTCGCCAGAAAGCATAAATAGTGGCGTTGTAGACGACTTTGTTTTAAATGCTAACGAAACCTTAGTTTACAATTTAATTTTTACCTTAGATAATAACTTTATTAAAGGTAGAACGCTTTTACATTTTGGCGCAGTTGATAGTGAATGTGAAGTAATTTTAAACGGTGAAAGCGTTGGCTCGCACGTTGGCGGGTTTACACCGTTTACGCTTGACGTTACGTCTAATATAAAAACTGGCGAAAACAACTTAATAGTTAAGTGTACAGACGAAGCCACAAGAAACGGTGGCGCTCGTGGTAAGCAAAACGATAAAAGGGGTGGAATTTGGTATACTGCGCAAAGTGGTATTTGGCAAACGGTTTGGCTTGAAACTATGCCGTCAAACTATATTCCTAACGTAAAAATTTTACCACTTAGCGACCTTAAATCAGTAAAAATTTCAACCGTAACACCTTGTAATAACGTTAAAATAACCGTTTTTGACGGTGAAAACGCCATTATTACTACTACTTTTGATAACGAAGTTGTTTTAAATTATAATTTTATTCCTTGGAGTCCTGAAAATCCTAAACTTTATAATTTTACCTTAGAAAACGCGTTTGGCGATAAGGTTAATTCGTACTTTGGTGTAAGAACGTTTACAAAAGTGTACGACGAAAAGGGTAAACTTCGTTTAGCGTTGAACGGTAAGCCGTATTTTATGAACGGCTTGTTAGACCAAGGCTACTGGAGTGACGGTTTGTTAACTCATCCAAGCGACGAGGCTATAATAACCGAACTTGAAACTATTAAAAAAATGGGTTTTAACACCTTGCGTAAACACATAAAACTTGAACCTATGCGTTGGTACTATCATTGTGATAGGTTAGGTATAATAGTTTGGCAAGACTTTGTTAACGGTGGCGACGAATACAAATTTACTAACGTTGCGTTATGGCCGTTTTTAGGTTTTAATCATAAAGATACTGATTATAAGTATTTTGGTAGAACTGATAAACGTGCGCGTGAAGAGTTTGAAACGTCTGTTGAAGAAACAATTTCAGTGCTTTATAACGTGGTAAGTTTAGGCGTATGGGTTGTGTTTAACGAAGGTTGGGGTCAGTTTGATTCTAAATACTTTACAAATAAGGTTAAAACGCTTGACGATAGTAGAATTATTGATAGCGTTAGTGGTTGGCACGACCAAGGCGAAAAAGAAACCGAACTTAGAAGTATTCATAACTACTATTTACCACTTACCGTACCTAAGGATAGACGTGCAGTAGTATTAAGTGAGTTTGGTGGATATTCGCTTAAATTAGAAGGTCACGTAACTTCAATGGGTGAGTTTGGTTACAAAAAATTTAAGTCGAAAGAAGATTTAACTAAGGCTATTAAAGTTTTATTTTTAAATAAAATTAAGCCTTTAATTCAAAAAGGCTTATCTGCTTGTATTTATACTCAAGTTTCTGACGTTGAAGACGAAATTAACGGTTTGTTTACTTACGATAGAAAGGTAACTAAAATTCCAGTTGACGTTATGGCAGAAATAAATAACGAACTTTATGAAGAAAGTTTAAAAATTAAGTAATAAAAAAGACTAACGAAGTATCGTTAGTCTTTTATTTTGTAAATTTTA